>JAIPDR010000083.1 GCA_021737615.1 Desulfohalobiaceae bacterium
GTGCCAGTGACTCAAATTGAAGTTTCTTCCTCGATCAAACTGGCAGCTGTGGACTTGAGCATTATTGTAGCAGCATGCCTGTATATTGTAATAAATATTCGATAGTTAAATGTCAGGCCTGCCAGAGGCAGGGCTGACACCTGAAACCTGGGGAATGTCCAACCTTGAAGTCAAAGCAATCATTTTAAGCAGTTAACTCTCATAATTGGTAAGGGTGTACAAAGTCTGTACTTAAGCTCGTCATAAGTTCTTTTTATACTGATCCAATTTTGGTTTTTGCAACAAAGACTGGAGACCCCAAGGCTCCAGGCCCAAATTTCAAAAAAGCTAAGTTGGATCAGTATATCACTCCTGCCCGGCTGGCGGGGGGACAAAGGTCCGCTGTCCGAGCTCCTTGTCCAGCATGAACAAGCCTCCGCTTGCCCGATCCATTAGTTTCAGCTTGTTCAAGATCTGGCCGGCGGTGTCTTCCTCTTCCACCTGCTCGCCCACAAACCACTGCAGGAAGTTGTTCGTGGCGTGGTCTTTCTCATCGATGGCCAGATCCACGAGCTTGTTGATCAGGCTGGTGACATGCCTCTCATGGTCCAGGGTGGCCTGGAAGACATCCACCACCGAGGCCCATTCCGTAGGCGGTTGCTCGATGGCCCCGAGCAGGACCCGCCCGCCCCGTTCGTTGACGAAGTTAAAGAACTTCATGGCATGAAACAGTTCCTCCTGGGCCTGGGCCTTCATCCAGGCGGCAAAGCCGGGCAGCCCCTGGTCCTCGAAGTAGGCGGCCATGGACAGGTAGAGATAGGCGGAATAGGTTTCAGCAGTGATCTGATCATTCAAAGACTTCTGCATGTTTTGGGTGAGCATGTTCTCCTCCTTTATCAAAAATTTGAAGCAAATTTTTGATATAATGGGTTTATTTATTATAACAAAAAAGTGAGACATCTTTGAGACATGTGTCAAGATCCATAATAACCATAATGTTTTTTTAATAATATAGCAAAATTGATCCATCCGGTCAGGCATCTAAAATGCCTGACCGGATGGATCAATTTTGTTTCAGGATGATTCTGGCGTCGGCAATAACCGCCCGTTCCCGGGTACAGATGACCGGGTTCAGATCGATGGATTCGATGTCCTTCAGGTCCATCACCAGATTGGAAAATCTGATGAGCATCTGGGTCAGGTATGCAAAATTAATGCCGGCGCCGCCTCTGAACCCGGACAGGAGCGCTTTTCCTTTCAGATCATCGAACATGAATCCGACGTCGGCTTCGGTCAACGGGGCCATCCTGAGGACAGTGTCCTGGTAAATCTCCACCCCGGTCCCCCCGATGCCCAAAAGGACCACCGGTCCGAACTGGAAGTCGGTCTTGGAGCCGATGATCAGCTCGGTTGTTCCGGGAATCATCTCTTCGACCAGAACTCCTTCAAAGCCTTGGTATTCACTGAAGCGGTGAAAGGTTTCGCGCAGCAGCTCCAGGCTGTCGATCCCCAGGACCACGCCTTTGGATTCAGTCTTGTGCACTATTTGCGAAGATACGATTTTCATGACCAGGGGGTAGCCCTGCTCTTCGGCAAAGGCTTCGACCTTGGAGAGGCTGGAAGTCCAGATAAATCCGGGCAGGGAAAAGTTCCAGGAAGAAAGCAGCTCCTTGGCTTCGGGTTCGAGGACCCAGCCTCGATTTCTGCTGCGTTCAATGATGTTTCTGGTCTTGGTATTCAGCATTTTCTGCACCTTTTCAGGGCTTCGAGCATTTGGACGCTGCCTTCGAGGGTTGACGAAACAGGGACATTGTACAGTTCGAAGCCCTCGACGATGATCTTGTATTTATCTTCTTTGGGCACATAGGCGACCATTGGTTTGTCGTTTCGCTGCTGGATAAGGCTGAGCTTGGCCCCGATATCCGGACTGGTTCCGGGAGAGTAGGGCAAAAGTAGAACCAGGATCGAGTCCACCTCCCGGCAGCGGCTGAGGATGTCGGCCGCGGCCAGGAAATCGCTGTCGATGGAACTCCCGGTCAGATCAACCGGGTTTTCCAGGGAAGCGATGCCTTGAATGGTGGGGTTCAGCTTTTCCCGGAGGGTCTCTCTGGTCTTTTCCAGGAGCCGGGGAACTTCCAGGCCACGGGCGATACAGGCGTCTACTGCTAGGACCCCGTGGCCGCCGCTGAGGCTGATGATCCCCACCCTGCCCTCGATACTTCGCTGATCGAAGCAGCTCAATGATTCGCAGAAGGCGGTAAAATCGAGCTCATTCCCGGCTTCGGCAATGGAATGCTGTTTCATGATCTCGGAAAAAACCCGGTAATCACCGGCCATGGAGGCGGTATGACTGGAGGCGGCCTTTACCCCGCCTGCGCTTTTTCCGGCTTTCAGGACCACTTTCGGTTTCGGGCTGGACTGTGCGGCCTGGACAAAATGCCGGCCTTCATTTTCAGCGAATCCCTCTATGTAAAAGGCGATGACCCGCGTGGCCGGGTCCTGGTCAAAGTACTTCAAAAGATCGATCTCCCTGATCAGGGCCTTGTTGCCGATGCTCACCCCGGCGGACATCCCGATGCCCTCGCCCGCGAATTTTAGCATCTGATCCACAAGGATCCCGCCGCTCTGGCTGATGAAGGCCAGATTGCCGAACTCCGGCCTGACGATTCGTTCGCTTGGCAGAAACAGGGTGTCGAATTTTGTGGGACAGTGTATCCCCAGGCAATTCGGTCCGATGAAAGGAAAAGAAGCCTCCAGGGCCATGTCGGCGATTCTTGCCTGCAGCCTGTGATTGCCGACTTCGGCGAAACCGCCGGAGACGATGACCGCCGCCCCCACGTCGTTTAAGAGGCAGTCCTTAAGGACCGTCTCCACGATTTCGGCTCTGGTGGCGATCACGGCCAGGTCTATCCCGACCGGAATCTCGGAAAGGGAAGGGTAGAGGGGCACTCTCTGCAGAGACCCGCCTCCGGGATTGACGGCAAAGGTCTGGACCGGATAGCGCAGGTTGTTTTTGTTGAAGATCACATTGGCCGGGTGGGTGTCGTTTTTCCGGGAGACACCGAAAACGGCCATCGTCCTGGGTTTGAAGAGCGGGGTAAGATCCATGGGAAATCCCTGTGTTGTACCGTGAACCTGGAAGCGAATCCGGTTTATCCGGGCTGGTAAGTATACATGACATCCGCATCGTCAAGAATAGTTGGTATCTTCAAATAGTCAAGGCCGTAATGAGCCGAAGCAGAATAGCGGCCCCTCTGTGTTGACTTTTGCCGGTCCAGATTCTACCCTGGATATCCCGGAATCGTTTGAGAAAAAGGGATTTTGCGGTTGAACCAGGAGAAAAACGAGCTATGACATCCCACACGAAACAAGGCCTGCTGCTGCTCGCGGCCGGAGCCCAGGGGGCCATCGGGTCGACTTTGGCCGTTGCCGCCGCCAGCCTGAATCACAGTCCGGAACTTGTTCTGCCCTATCTGATGACCGCGGATTCCTTTCCCGCCCTGGGCCCCCGGCTTCATTGCCGTCTGGCGGGCTGGGATCTCGGTCCGGCCCCCTGGCAGGCCTGCCTGGAGCAAAATGGTGTCCTGGAGAAGGGGCTCTGGGTCCCCTATGCGGATGACCTGGCTGGATTTCCGGTCCGCCCGGCAGTGGATAGCAAGCAGAACCTCGAGGGGCAGGTGCGGTCCGTGAAAAAGGACATCGCAGCCTGGAAGACGGAATATTCCGGACTTGATCCGATCTTCGTCAACCTGCTGCCGGCCGGGGTATGTCATGATCTGGCCCGCTTTTCCAGCCAAGAGGAGCTGTACGCAGCCGAAGACAACGGTTCGCTGCCTGATCTGGCCTATGTCCTGGCCGCCTTGGAATCAAAGGTCCCGGTGATCAACTTCACCCCGAACGAGATCGAAATCCCGGCTGTGCTGGAGGCGGCAAAGGTCCATCAGGTCCCCATGGCCGGCCGGGACGGAAAGACAGGCCAGACCTATTTCAAGATCGTGCTGGCCTCGGCCTTTCGGGCCAGAAACCTGCCGGTCAACGGCTGGTACAGCTTGAATATCCTGGGCAACAGGGACGGAGCCAACCTGATGGATCCGGAACACTCGGCCTGCAAGCTGTCCAACAAGACAGACGTCCTGGAGAACGTGCTCGGATATCAGCCCGGCCGGGAGGTTTTCGGCCGCTCCGCGCACAAGGTGCGCATCGACTACTATCCGCCCAGGGGGGATGCCAAGGAGGCCTGGGACGTCATCGATTTTGAGGGCATCTTCGGCTTGCCCATGAGCCTCAGAATGAATCTGCAGGGGCGTGATTCCATCCTGGCCGCCCCCATGGTCCTGGATCTGGCCAGGTGGATGTGCGTCCTGCAAAAGACCGGCCGGAGCGGTCTGGTCACCGAGCTGGCCCTGTACTTTAAAAAGACCTTCGGGCCGACGACCCCCGCGGACTTCGCAGGGCAGACCGCCCTGCTCGAGGAACTGGAGCGGTCCTTAGGCCAAGAGTAGAAAGTGAGGTCTCAGGAGCGCGACCTCCCTCAAGAATAGTCCAGAACGGATTGTTGCAACCAATGAACAGAGCCTAGCAAAATGAACCTCGGATACAGCACCAATGCCTTTGTCCGCTACACCCTGCCCCGGGCCCTGCAGGCTGTTCACGAACTCGGTTTTGCCGGGGTCGAGATCATGTGCGACCGGCCCCATCTCTACCCGCCGGATTATGAACCGGCGGACGTGGAGGAGCTCAGGGCCAGCCTCGGCAGGAACAACCTCAAGGTGACCAACCTGAACAGCTTCACGCTCTTTGCCGTAGGAGACACCTATCTGCCCTCCTGGATCGAACCCGGGGCCGACAGGCGGCAAATACGCATCGATCATACCCTGGCCTGTCTGCGCCTGGCCAAGGCGCTTGATTGCGGCTGTATCTCCATTCCTCCGGGAGGTCCCCTGAATGGCGGCTCCCGGGTTCGGGCCATGTCTTTTTTCCATAAGGGTCTCGAAGAGGTCGTCCCGCTTGCCGAATCCCTGGATATCCGGCTTCTGGTGGAGCCGGAGCCAGACCTGCTCATCGAGCGCACTTCCGAATTCAAGGAGTTCATCAGGGATGTCCGCTCGCCCCAGGTCGGGATCAATTTCGACATCGGCCACTTCTTCTGCGCCGGCGAGCAGCCGCAGGCGGCCTTTGAGGAGCTGTTCGCCTGGGTGGGTCACGTCCACCTGGAAGACATCGGGCAGAGCCGTATCCATCAACATCTGGTGCCCGGAGACGGGGCAGTCGATTTCAAGGCGGTCTTTCAGACCATGCAGAAACTCGACTACCGGGGCGATATCAGCCTGGAGCTGTATCCCTATGTCAATCTGCCCGAGACCGCCGGGCGTTTGGCCCTGGAGCATATCCGGCCGCTCTTGGCAGAGGCGGGATTGGATCTAGAGTGATGAGAGAGCCGGGAAAGTCAGATATCGATCCTGCGGAGCTCGGCAAGTTCGAAGCCCAGGGGGATGTCTGGTGGAGCAGGCGGGGCGGGATGCGCGCCCTGCGGGAGATCACCCCGGCCCGGGCGGGCTACGTTGCCTCGCGGGTCGCGCTCAAGGAGCAGCGGGTCGTGGATGTCGGCTGCGGCGGCGGGATTCTGGCGGAGGCTCTGGCCTGTCGCGGCGCCAGGGTGACAGGGATAGATCCCGGTGCCAAGGCCATTCGGGCTGCACAAAGACACAGCCTGGAGTCCGGATTGAGCATCAACTATGAACAGACTTCGGCGGAACCTTTTGCCGCCGGATACCGGGGTTGCTTCGATGTGGCGGTCTGCATGGAACTCCTGGAGCACGTGCCGGATCCCTCCGGGATCGTCCGGGCCTGTGCTTTGCTTGTCAGGCCTGGCGGGGACGTCTTTTTCGCCACTCTCAACAGGACCTTTCTCTCACGCCTGCTTGCGGTCATCCTGGCGGAGTACTGCCTGGGGATCGTGACCAGAGGGACGCATGACTTCAGGAAGTTCGTCAAACCGGCTGAACTTGCCGCCTGGGCCGGAGAGACCGGACTCGAAGTCCTGGATGTCTCCGGGCTGCTCTATGTGCCCTGGGTGCGTTTTTCCAGGATCGTGCCCCTGACCGCGGTCAATTATCTCATGCACTGCCGACGATCGGAAACAGAGGGCAGAGGGCATAGGGCATAGGGAAGAGGGCAGTGACCAGAGGTCAGCCGGAAAAGAGCAGAGGGCACGTTGAGTTTTCTATATTTTACGTAAATAGATACTGTTCCAAGACGAGTTGTGAGACAAAGACTTTGTGCTTCTATTATGGTACAAGTATGAATAAAGTACGTTGGAACAGTATGTGGAACAGTATATATGCTGTTTTGAAATCGAGTTTTAACAACAAAGGGTTGTTCGCCAGTCCAGTTCGCGGCTGAATGAGAAAAAGGGTAAGTAAAACAGCATGAGATGGTTTCAGTGGCTGGATAACGGCCGAAACAGAGAAGAGAGTCTGGACGGCCAGGGCCGGGTCAGCTTCGGGGCGGAGACCATGCAACCGGCGGACAAGCCGGCCCGGGTCAGGGCTCACTTCGACAGTGTAGCCGGCAAGTACGATCTGATGAACACTCTTTTCAGCTTCGGCCTGCACTACCGCTGGAAGAAGCGCAGCGTCGACCTGCTGAGGCTCGAAAAAGGCGAGGCGGTCCTGGACGTCTGCGGCGGCACCGGTGATCTGTCCAGGCTGGCCGTCAAGGCCCTCGGCGGCCAGGGACGGGTCATGGTCTGCGATTTCACCCGCTCCATGCTGGAGGTCGGCCGGCGGAAAAGGGCGGAGTCTGCCGCCGGCCTGATCGACTGGATTCAGGGGGATGCGGAATCGATTCCGCTGAGAGACCAGTCTGTGGACGCGCTGATGATCGGCTTCGGCATCCGCAACCTGACCTCTCCCCGGCAGGGAGCCAGAGAGATGCACCGGGTGCTCAAGCCGGGGGGGCGCCTCCTCTGTCTGGAGTTTTCCAAGCCGGTCAACCCGGTGTTCTGCCGGCTCTATGATCTATACTCCCTGAGCGTCATGCCTCTCATGGCCCGCTTGATCGCGGGTTCCGGTCTTCCCTACACCCGTCTGGCCGAAACCATCAGGCTCTTTCCTGCCGCCGGGGAGCTGGGCCGGCTGTTTCAGGAGGAAGGGTTCAGGCGTCTGGCCTGTTTGAACTTGACCAACGGCATAGCTGCGGCCCATCTGGTTCAAAAGGTTGATAGCGGCTAATCCTTGTCCAGGGGAAAAGTCATTGTAGCCCCGTACCAGCCGATAAGCGTCACCAGGGGGATGAGCAGGAGAACCAGGAGGACGTACAAAAACATTGCCCCGCCACCGGTCTGGATCAGGTCGGGGGAGAAGAACCGCCAGCAGAAAAGGATGATAAACAGGACCAGAAGAACCGGGGTTAAAAAGAGTTTCCGGACCACCTGCCTGATGAGCTGGGACATGTAGTTCATCCACCAGGTATACAGGCCGGTCAGGATGGCCACCGGGGTCACGAGTATTCCGGCGCCCAGACAGTGAAAGGAGGTCCGCTCAAACGGGGCGTAAGCGGTGATCAGCCCGAGCAGGAGAAACAGCGGGGCGGCCATGGCGAAGACGATGGGAAAATGCACGGTCATGGGGTGGGGATGGCGTTTGAGCATGGGGAAGCGGACCACGAACCAGGGCAGGGTTCCTTCAGGCTCTTCTGCCTCGGCTTCTTCGGTTTTCATGGTCCCCACCTGGGGGTAGCGGTCCAGGACATCGGTTCCATGAGGGGCCTCCTTGAAAGCATCGCTCAGATCCTGCCCCGCGGAGTGCCTTTGCATGTGTTTGCCTTTTTTCCACATCTTGCTCTGACTGACGTCGATGACTCTTCCCTGGTAACAGATATAGACAGGAGCATCTTCGGCACCGTTGTTTTTTTCCAGCTCTTCAGGGGTGAATTCCTTGTGTTCATCGGCCATGGGGGTCGCACCTCGTCTTTTGTTGAATGTCTTAAGCCATCAGCTTCACAAGCACAATCAAAAACAGACTGAACGGCCAGAAGCTGGCCAGATTGAACAGGGTCATGGCCTGTTGCCGCTCCTGTTTCCTGTTCAGCCGGAATGCGGGCAGGAGCAGAAGTATTCCCCCGGACAGGGTCAGCAGAAGAAAATGCAGTCCGGAGAAAACGAGCGGAGACAGGGCGAACAGCCAGAAACTGAGGATCAGGGCCAGGCTGACTGTGCACAGGCTCAGGATGGAGGCCGTGGTGGTCCCGTACCTGACGACCATGGTCCTGGCCCCGACGGAACGATCCAGATCCATGTCGGTCCAGTCGTTGGGGATGTTCTGGCCGCCCACTTCCCAGGCAAAGAGGCACAGAAACAGGGTTCCCAGAAACAGCGGCTCCGGTCGGGGGTCTACGGCCAGCACCGCTGCGATGGGCCCGGCCGTCTTGACCAGTCCGTTGATTACGGTCCGGAAGGGACTGATCCTGACCAGGAGGCAGTAGACGACTTCCAGGAGTGCGGCTCCGAGCAGAATGAGCAGGCAGACCGGGTTGAGCAGCCAGGCCCCGAGCATGGCCAGGCCTGCCCAGGCAGAGGTCCAGATGATTCCCTCCTTCAGGGATAGAGCGCCTTGAGCCAGGGGGTGGCGCATGAGGGCGGAGTCGAGATCGAGAGAGCCTTCTGCCTCGAATTCCGTCGGGGTGTGGGCCATCCTGGTCCGGTCGAAGCTGAGGTCGACGAGGTCGTTCAAGGCGTAGACAGCGGTATAGCCTGCAAAGACCGTAATCAGGCCCAGGCCGGCGACTCCGGGGCCGGGGAGACTTCCAAGCCAGAGCAAGGCGCAGAGAATCGGGGTGACCATATCGATCACTCCGTGCATCGTCCTGGACAGGGCCAGGAAAAGCTTCAGGCGGGCGAGCATTCCGGCCGGAATTATGGTCTGCTGAGGCATGTCCAATCCTGAAACACTGGTTTAGGTAGTGAGTAAAAAGCGGTGACCCAGGGGAGGATCCTTCATATGTAAAAGTTTATCACATACTTCCAACTTTTCAAAGAGATTTTGTTTGCTCAATTCTTTAAGGTTCATACGAGCGCCGCCTCTGGCCATGGCCAGTCTGATCGAGTCGGAAACTTCAATGCCTTACGGGAAGTTTCACAAAAGCTGGATACAACAAGGAGGCTGCACCATATGAAAAAACAGCATTTAACCAAAACGATGGTGACGGTTCTCATCCTGCTCATGGCTTCTCCGGTGACCCTTGGGGCAAAGAGCCTGATCAACTGTTCTATCCAGGAAGGGGCCTGCACTCAAAAAATCAGGGACGGGTACGTTCAGCTGGACATCCAGCCCAAGCCGGTCAAGGCCATGCAGGACCTCCTGTTTCGGGTCAGCCTGCAGGAGCCCGGCCGCTTGGACGGCCCGCCTTTTATCGATCTGGGAATGCCCGGAATGAAGATGGGACCGAACCGGGTTCGACTGGAAAAAGCGGGGCCGGGTCTCTTTGAAGGCCGGGGGGTGATCGTCAGATGTCCCAGCGGAAAGACCGTCTGGCGGGCCGAGGTGCGTTTGCCCGGACTGGGAACAGCGGAGTTCGTCTTCGATGTGGTCTACTGATTTCCTGTTCTGGGTTTTCCTTGGGACCGGCTTTAGCGTAGGCTTTGGCCATTGCCTGGGTATGTGCGGTCCCATCGTGATCTCCCTGTCCTTGAACAAGGCGGCGCGGCCGGTACTTGTCTGGCATTTGCTCTATCACCTCGGCCGGGTTGTGACCTACTGCCTCCTGGGAGCAGTCATGGGAGCGACCGGCTCCTTTACCATCGTGGCCGCCCACCTGGCCGGCATTCAAAAAGGGGCCCTGATCTTCTCCGGGGCCCTGATCATCGTCATGGGGCTGGCCATGAGCGGGCTGGTCCCTCTGGGCCGGATTTTTTCCAGCAGCCAGAGCCTTGATGGCCTGATGGCCGGATGGTACCGCCGCCTGGCGGCTGTGAGCTCCCCATTTTCCTACTTGCCCCTCGGCCTTCTGCTGGGGCTTTTGCCCTGCGGGCCGGTGTACACAGCCCTTTTGGCGGCGGCCAGGGCCGGGATGGAGTCCTCTTCGCCCTTTCAGGGCATGGCCGTCGGTTTCGGTCTGATGGCGGCCTTCGGGCTGGGGACCGTGCCCTCGCTTCTGCTCCTGGCCCAGCTGGCCGGCACAGGCCTGCTTCGTTTGCGGGACAGGGTCTATAAATTGAGCGCCGTGCTGATGGTCCTGGTGGGGGTCTATTTCCTGGTCAAGGGGGTGCTCTATTAACACCTGTTCGTAATCCAAAGCTGCTTTCAAATGTCAGCGCGGCCCCTGGCAAGTCGTTTGTGAAACTTCATGTGCATTCAAAAAGCAAGCCTGCTAAGGATTAGTCAGGTCAACATTGAAATTTCAATACCTTACCTGAATTTTCATGCGGGCCCGGGACAGGATCTCCTTTAAATCAGATGTCTCTGGGAAACTCGGATCGAATCAGAAGAAGCGTGTTGCCGATGACGGTCAGGCTGCTCAGGAACATGGCGCTGACCGCGATCAAAGGTGTCAAGAGCCCGCTCATGGCGATGGGCAGGCCGAGGGTGTTGTAGACAAAGGCGAAGACCAGGTTTTGTCTGACTTTTTTGTTGACGCGTGCGGACAGTTCGAGGAAATCCGGAAATTGAGCCGGATCGCCGCGCATCAGGGACAGGTCGGCCACCTCTTGGCCCAGATGATTTCCGGAGTGGACGGCCACGGCCAGGTCGGCCCGGGCCATGGCCGGGGCATCGTTGATCCCGTCACCGATCATGGCCACCGCGGCCCCTTTTTCCTGGAGAGACTGGATATAGTCGGCTTTTTGCTGCGGCAGAAAACCGCCCATACTGTTCTTGATGCCGACCCGCTCAGCGATCGTTCGGGTGGTTTTATGCCCGTCTCCTGAGACCAGGGCCGTGGAGAATCCTGCCCGGTCCAAGCGCTGAACCGTCTCTGCGGCCGATTGTCGGATCCGGTCCCCGAACGCGAAAAGACCGCAGAGTCGACCGTCGATGCTCATGAAGACCAGGGATGTTTCAAGGGCGGCCGAAGGCCCTGCGGCCAGATCAGAAGACAGGATTTCAGGGGCACAGAAATCCCGGGAACCCATCTTGATGACTTGATTCCCCATCCGGCCGCTGAGGCCGTTGTCATACAGGCAAATGTCCTCTATCTTGGCTTCAGCGTCCGGGTCGAGCTTTTTCAGTGCGGCCCGGCGTCTGATTTCGGCGCCGAGATGGTGTTCGGAACCGTTTTCCAACTCCGCGGCCAGCTCGAGGACCTCTTTTTTTGAGTAGCCGTTAAGGGGAATGATCTCCTGAAGCGACCATTCACCTGTGGTCAGGGTCCCGGTTTTGTCAAAGACAATGGTCTCCAGATGCCCGGCCCGTTCAAAGGCTGAAAAATCGCGAACCAGGATTCCCCGCCTCCCGGCCACGGAAATCCCGGCCACCCTGGTCAGGGGAATGGCTATCCCCAAGGCGCAGGGACAGGCGATGACCAGCACGGTCACCCCCCGGAGCATGGCTGTTTCCAGGGAGGAGGTTGCAATGAGCCAGCCCAGTCCGGTCATAAGGGCCAGGCCCAGGACAGCCGGAACGAACCACTGCAGGATCCGTTCTGTTTTTCCCTCCAAGGCGGTTTTTTCGTGCAGAGCCTGGTCCATGATGCTGATCATCTGATTAAGGGTGGAGTCCTCGCCCACCTGTTCCGCCCGGACCCTGATCCGGCCGCTGACGACCCGGGTTCCGCTCTTGATGCGTTTTCCGGCTTTTTTCAGGACCGGGGCCGCCTCTCCGGTCAACGAGGATTCGTCGACCCTGGCCCGGCCGGAGAGGATGCTTCCGTCCGCGGCCGCGGTTTCCCCGTCTTCGACCAGGAAGATGTCTCCAGCCTCCAGATGATCTGCGGCCACGTATCTGCCCCGGGGAAACCGATCCGTGCATATCCTGACGTGCTTCGGCCGCAGGGAGAAAAAATTTTCCAGATGGGCCCGGACCTTGGCCTTGGCGTTTTTCTCCAGGAGCTTGCCCAGCAGGGTCAGGGTGATCAGCATGCTGGCGGTGTCGAAGTAGAGATGGATATCTCCCTGAAACACATGGTACACGCTGAAGAGATAGGCCGAGAGAGCAGCCGTTCCGATCAGGGTCTCCATGGAAAAGGCGATTGAGGAAAAGCCGAAGGTAGCCTTTTGAAAGATTCTTTGTCCTCCATAGCCCAGGACTCCGGTGGCCATGATCAGGATCGGCCAGGACAAGTTGAAGATGGTCGCCTGGCTCAGGGAAGTGAAAAAGCCGGAGTACAGGGAAAACGAGAGGAGCATGATGTTCATGGTCAGAAAGGCGGAGATCCCGAAGCGAATAAAATCTTCCCGCAGCTCCTTCTGAAAATGGTCGGCGTCAGGCGTTTCCGCCCTGTAGCCCATTGCGGCAATGGCCTGCATGATCCGGTCGGGTGAGGTCTGCACCGGGTCGTAGCGAAGGTGTACTCTATCGGTCGAGAAATGACACTCGGCGGTGAGCACCCCGGGGACCTTGCCCAGGGCGGTCTCGATCAGCCAGGCGCAGGCCGGGCACCACATGTTGCTCACCCGCAGGGTCAGGGGCAGTCCGTCCTGTTCGGTTTTGGCCGGATTTTCCCGGGTTTCACGGCTGCCGGGACGATCGAGGTCGGCTTCCGAGGCGGGGATGATTCCAGCCCGCAAGCACTGCTTGTAAAGCTCGGTTTCACGGAATTCTTCAGGATCGGCCGAATCGGAGTCCTGCATCAAGATGGTGAAGACCTGACGGCAGCCCTGGCAGCAGAAAGGGTAGGCCGTGTTGTTGAATTCGGCAGAGCAGCCTCCCCGGCGCAGGGGCAGGCCGCACAGGGCGCAGGTTTTCGACACAGGCATGCTAGTCCTGACCCGGACGCGGGTCGAGGGATTTGATGTAGGCCACGGCCTTCCAGCGGTCCTCGGCCCGAATGGTGTTCTGCAGCGGGGGTTGGCGGCCGTTGGGCAGCCCGTAGCTGATGGTCTTGAAGAGGGAACCGGGTTGTTTTTCCTGGACTGCCGGACTGCGCAAGTCTGTGGGCAGGGGCTGAAAACTCTGGCCTACTGTGCCCTTTCCGTCATGTCCCGGGCCGTGGCACTGCAGGCAATAGATCCTGTAGACCGATTTTCCCCGGCCGATGCTCTCCTTATTCTGCAAAGCAAAAGGGGGTTCGAGTTCTTGGCCGGAGACACTCTTGAAGCGGTCCTCTCCCCCGCTGACCGGGATGGATTGCTTCGGCATGGGCAGGATCGGCTGTTCAAGCGGCTTGACGGCGGGGGTCTCCCGCATGCGGCCGTAGGGAAAGCTGTTGTCATAATAGACCAGGATCTGGTACAGGGCCACGACCAGAAGGCCCAGACCCAGGAGCAGGAAAAAGGCCTTTTTCATGGTCGTCGACCCTCCAGGCTGTAAATTCGCTGTAAATTAAGGATCTGAAGAGGGCTTTTTTCCATATCCGGTTCAGCCTGGACATGCTGCTCTGTGGGCCGCGGCTGATAGGGAGCAGTCAGGGAGTAGGCGGACTCTCCCGGGACGTCCTGAATCGGTCTGTAATCCCATTCAGGCATGCCCCTGTCCCCGATCAACCGGATGCACAACCAGCCTTGAAGGGCCACGATCAGGACCAGGCCCATTATGATCATCCAGGATTTATGTCTGGAGTAATGCTTTTGGTTCATATCTTGACTCCCAAAAGAGCGGTGACCAGGATGTAGGCCAGCCCCCAGGCTATTGTCCCGGTTATAATCAGGGTCAGGGCCAGGGGAAAGGGTGCGTCGCGTCCCTGGATGCCGCCGGGAAACTCTTCAATAATCCGGTCTTCATCTTCTTCCCGTTTCCTGCGGCCGGTGCGGATGAAGCCTAAAGCCGCGGCAAAGATCAGGAAGAAAATCAGGGCCGGAAACAGGGACAGGATCAGGTGTTCAAGATTCAAGAGATCAAAGTAACGCATGATATCGTTAATTTATTCGTTATAGATGAGTACATAAGCCACGGCAGCGATGGAGGCGATCAGACCGCTGCAGGCCAGGGCAATCAGAATCACGGTCTGCAGGCGTTCTGCAGTCGACAGCTTTCCGGTTTCCAGCCCGGCCCCGCTTTCAAGAGGCAGATAGCGGGCCCGCTGCTGGTCGCTGAACTGCCCGTTGTTCAGGGCCCAGAAAAAGACAGCCAGGCTGATGCCGAATCCGATGGCCATATAGGCCAAAAAGTAGGGGAAATACATGGTAACGGGTTGTACTAATGTTTTGCCTTTTTGATAACTATTACTTTTTTTCAGCTTTGTAGCCTTAATGCATAGGATACTGGAATACTGGAATACTGGAATACTGTGTTCAGAAGGCAATCCGAAAAGATTGATTCTTTCCCTTCTTCTTTCTTATCCATTATTCCACTACTCCAATATTCCAACCTTCCATTATTTTTTTTCCCAATCCCAACCTTCCATTATTCCTTCAACTCCAGCATCCCAGTCCCGCTTGAACACCCCAAGGGGACCCCGGTTCAACGGGATAAACATCCCAGCATCTGCAACGCACTGCCCTCAGACCTCCGATCTCCGACAACTGGTATGAAACTCCATCCAAGAATGCGAACCGGTCACAGGGCTCTCTTGCGCTTAAACGCTTCCGGCTCTCGGTTTTCTAAGGCTCGCTCATGGGGGATCCCTGCCCCCTCCGGACTCTTAGACTCTGCTATAAACTTTGATGCTGCATGAATGAAAATCTTCAGCAGTCTTATGGTTTAAAGCCGTAGGCGCGGTCCGGTTTCCCCCATTTCGCGAGCCTAAGAAAACCTGAGAACCTCTAAGCGAGGTCGCGCAAGAAAACCCTGTTGCCCGATTCGCAAAGAGGTGCCAATG
>JAIPDR010000084.1 GCA_021737615.1 Desulfohalobiaceae bacterium
ACCATCGACGCGGCCGGACTCTGCTTCAAGTCCGGCAACGCCGTCATCCTGCGGGGCGGCTCCGAGGCCCTGCATTCCAACCTGGCCCTGGCGGAGGTCTTTCAGGAAAGCCTGGCCGCCTTTTCCCTGCCCCGGGCAGCCGTTCAGGTCATCCGGGTCCCGGACCGGGAGGCGGTCTCGGAGCTTATCAAACTGGAAGAGGAGCTGGATTTGATCATCCCCAGGGGGGGCGAGGAGCTGATTCGCTTCGTGGTCCATAATTCCAGGATACCCGTTCTCAAGCACTACAAAGGGGTCTGTCACGCCTTTGTCGATGCCGGAGCCGACCTGGAGACGGCCAGGGCGGTCTGCCTCAACTCCAAGGTCCAGCGGCCGGGCGTCTGTAATGCCCTGGAAGGGCTGCTGGTCCACCGGGACGTGGCCGCTGAATTTCTGCCGCCAATGGCCGAAGAATTCAAGAAAAGCGGTGTCGAACTCAGGGGCTGTCCCCGGACCTGCACCATCATCCCCGAGGCCCGTCCGGCTGCGGCCGAAGACTTTGGGAGGGAATTTCTGGATCTGATCCTGGCCGTGCGGGTGGTCGACGATCTGGATCAGGCCCTGGAGCACATCAAGCAGTACGGCTCAATGCATACCGAGGTCATCCTCAGCAACGACTACGCGAGAACCAACCGCTTTTTAGGCGAGGTGGACGCCTCCCTGGTCCTGGCCAACGCCTCCACCCGCTTTAATGACGGGGGCCAGCTCGGCCTGGGGGCTGAAATCGGGATCAGCACCTCGAAACTGCACGCCTACGGTCCGATGGGCCTGGAAGAACTGACCAGCACCAAATTCATCGCCTACGGCCAGGGCCAGTGCAGAGAGAGTTGAAATGCCAAAAGCAATGCTTCCGGTGCTGTTGTTTCTCTGCTGCGTTTTCATGAATTGCACCGGAAATAAAGCCAGCTGGGCTGAAAAACTCTTTATAAAGAAATGCCTGAATTGCCATTCACGCTCAATCACCTGCTTGCATCTTGGAGAAGACAAAAAATTCTGGGATCAGACCGTGACCCGGATGCTGCGGAAAAACAACCAGCAGGTACCGCCAGAAGTCATCGAGACCCTGGTTGATCTACTGAGCCGAGCCCAACCCGGAGCGAAGCAGATCTGCGAACGAACAGGGAGCCAGTCATGAATCTAGAGCAGGCTATACAAACCGCCCTGGAATATGAGACACAGATTAAAAGAATAATCCGAGAAACCGGAGGAACACATGACACAGCCTTTTGAAATAGCGGAAAATATCTACCAGGTCGGGGTCGCTGACTGGAACATTCGGGACTTCCACGGCTACTCCACCCACAAGGGGACCACCTATAACGCCTTTTTGATCCTCGACGACAAGATCACCCTGGTCGACACGGTCAAGCACGATTTCACCGACCAGCTGCTTTCGAACATCTCCCGCATCGTCGACCCCAAGAACATTGACTACGTGGTCAGCAACCACACCGAGATGGATCATTCCGGGGGCCTGCCCGGGATTATGCATGCGATTGGCGAGGACAAACCGGTCTTTTGTTCGAAAATGGGAGCCAAGAATCTCTCCAGCCACTTCGAGCGAAAGCTCAACTATCAGGCGGTCAAGGATCTGGGGGAATTGAGCCTGGGACAGAAGAAGCTGACCTTCCTGGAAACCAGGATGATCCACTGGCCGGACTCCATGTTCACCTACTTGAACGAAGACAGGATCCTCTTTTCCAGCGACGGTTTCGGCCAGCACTATGCCGGCCCGGCCCGTTTCGACGACGAGGGGGATGATCATGAAATCATGTATCAGGCCAGAAAATACTACGCCAACATCCTGCTCCTCTACTCCCCCCTGATCGCCAAGCTTCTGGAAAAGGTCGGGTCCATGGGCTTGCCCATCGATTGCATCTGCCCGGACCACGGGGTCATCTGGCGCAAAGACCCGGGCAGGATCATCGAGGCCTATGCCAGGTGGTCCGGGGGGCACACCGAGAACAAGGCCGTCGTGGTCTATGACACCATGTGGAAAAGCACCAAGATCATAGCCGAAGCCATTGCCGACGGGATCGCGGCTCAGGGGGTCACGGCCCTGCCCATCCACATCCGCAGCTCCGACAGAAGTGCGATCATGACCGAGGCCATGGAGGCCAAGGCTGTTGTCGTGGGATCGCCCACCCTGAACAATCAGATCTTCCCAAGCGTGGCCGACGTCCTGACCTACATGAAGGGACTCAAGCCCATGCACAAAATAGGGGCTGCTTTCGGCTCCTACGGCTGGAGCGGCGAATCAGTCAAGCTCATCACCCGGGAGCTCGAAGAAATGAAATTCGATCTGGCGGACGAGGGCCTGAAGATCCAGTATGTTCCTAACAAGGATGATCTCAAGGCCTGCTTCGACTACGGCCAGAACATCGGCCGGAAAGTCAGGGCCGCCCTGGATGCTTGATGGGCTTCAGGCAAAACAAACAGGAGATCTCCGGGCTTCTTCTGGCAGAAGATTTCGAGCGGAGTCTGGAAAAAATCTGCGCCCTGGGGCTGAAAAAAGCGGTCAGCCCGCTGATAGCCTTCTTAAACAGCAGAAAAGAGCTGCAGCGCTGGCGGGCCGTGACCGGGCTGGGAGTTGTCGTTGCCCGCCTGGCGGACCAGGATCTGGAAGCGGCCAGGGTGGTCGTGCGCCGCCTGATGTGGAGCTTGAACGACGAATCCGGGGGCATCGGCTGGGGAGCACCCGAGGCCATGGGCGAGATCTGCGCCAGGCGGCAGAGACTTGCCAGGGAGTACTCCAAGATCCTCGTCTCCTATCTCAATCCGGCCGGCAATTATCTGGAACACCCGGTCCTGCAGCGCGGTCTCCTCTGGGGTCTGGCCAGACTGGCCCATGCCCGGCCGGAGCTGGCCCGGGAAGCAGTTCTGTATATTCAGCCCTTCCTTTATTCAAAAGATCCCATCCACCGCGGGCTGGCCGCCTGGATCCTGGCAGGCCTTCAGGACCTCTGGGCCGAACCCTGCCTGAACCTGCTCAGACAGGACAACAGCCGGATCACTCTCTACTGGGGATACATCCTTAAGGACTGCAGCGTCGCCCGGCTCACGGAAAAAAAGCAGAACCCGGAGGACCCATGTTGATTCTCGGTTTACAAGGAAGCCCCAGGCAAAAGGGCAACACCGGTTACCTCCTCGCGACCTTCCTCGATGAATGCAGGATTCAGGGGGTTACAACCAAAATGGTTCCGGTGTCCAAAAAAGACATACGGGCCTGTCTCGGCTGCGGCTTCTGCGAAACACACGGCTATTGCGTCATCCTGGACGACGCCATGAGCCGGGAAATCTACCCCCTGCTGCGCGAGGCCGAGGTAATCGTGGCCGCGACCCCGATCTTTTTCTATAATTTCCCGTCAGGGATCAAGGCCCTCATTGATCGCAGCCAGACCCTCTGGTCCAGAAAATACAAATTCGGCCTGGATGATCCCCGGCGCGGCACCAGGAAAGGTTTCCTGCTCGCTCAGGGGGCGACCAGGGGCAAAGATCTTTTCCAGGGCACCCGGATGACCGCGAAATACTTCTTCGATGCCGTGGGGGCCGAATTGTCCGGCAGCCTGACCTACCGGCGGATCGAGGCCAAGGGGGATATGGAAAAACACCCCACGGTCATTCTGGACTGCCGGCAAGCGGTCCGGGAACTGCTGGCCCCGCTTCAGGCCAGGAAAACGATCCTCTTCGCCTGCCGGGAAAACAGCTGCCGCAGCCAGATGGCGGCCGCCTTTGCCGGATACCTGGCCGGAGATCGCTTCGAGGTGCTCTCGGCAGGCAGTGAACCGGCCGCTGAGATCAATCCGGACACGGTCCGGGTCATGCAGGAGAAGGGCTTGGATCTGGCCTTTTTTCGGCCCCGGCCCCTGCAAGAGGCCCTGGAATCGGCCTCTGTGGACCTGATCGTGAGCATGGACTGCGGGGAGGTCTGCCCCATGGCCCCGGGAGCACGCCGCATAGACTGGGATCTGCCTGATCCAGCCGGGCGGTCCATCGAATTCATGCGCGAAACAAGAGATCGCATCGAAGAAGGAGTCAGAGATCTGGTCTCCACCGAGACCTCTGCCTGAACTTCAGAAAAAGTTATGCCAACAACAAAGGAAACCAGTCGGAAACAGATCGAACGCCTGGAAGAAACCGTTCAGGAACTGAACGAAGTCATCGACTTGAGCGCGGACGGCCTGGTCAGTGTCGACAGTCAGGGCATTCTGCTGCGCATGAACAAGGCCTATGAAGACATCGTCGGCGTCAAGGCCCGGGATTTCATCGGCAGACCTGCCCTGGAGCTCAAGAAGCAGGGCTACCTGCCGGATCTGGTCTCACTTCAGGTGCTCAGGGACCTGCGGCCCAAGCATCTCTTTGTCCAGCTTGAAGACAAGGAAGTCCTTTTGACCGGAAGGCCGGTCTTTAATGCACGCGGAAAATTGATCAGGGTCGTGGCCAACATCAGGGACCTGACCGATCTCAACAACTTGAAAGACGAGCTCAGGAAATACCAGGACCTGACCAACCGGTATCAAACCGAACTGAAACAGTTCAGGGCCATGGAGTCGGCCAACGATCTGATCAGCTGCAGCCGGATCATGAAACATGTTGTCGAAACCGCTGTCCGAGCCTCGCTGGCCGACGCAACCACCCTGATCTCCGGAGAGACAGGTACCGGAAAAGAGATCGTGGCCAGGATCATCCACCGCTCGGGACCACGGCAAGGCGGACCCTTTATTACGATCAACTGCGCCGCTCTCCCGGAAACCCTCCTGGAGGCAGAGCTCTTTGGCTATGAAAAGGGGGCCTTTACCGGCGCCAAAAGCCAGGGACAGATGGGCCTGTTCGAGGCCGCCCAGGGCGGTCTTCTTTTCCTGGACGAGATTGGGGAGATCCCCTCTTCCATGCAGGCCAAGCTGCTGCGGGCCATCCAGGAGAAAAAAATCCGGCGGATCGGTGGCTCACGGGAGATAGAGCTCAACCTGAACCTTGTGGCCGCCTCAAACAACGATCTCAAAAAAAAGGTGGCCGAAGGCCTGTTTCGGGCCGACCTGTATTACCGCTTGAACGTCATTCATATCCGGCTCCCTCCCCTGCGGCAGAGGATGGAGGACATACCTCTGCTGGTGAAGCATTTTCTGACCCTCTTTAACGAGAAGTACAATGTCCACAAGGAGATCGGCCAGGAAACCATAGACTCCCTGTTCGACTACGATTGGCCCGGTAATGTCCGCGAGCTGGAAAACATCATCGAACGTCTGGTGGTCCTGGACCAGGGTCCGGGTCTTGACAACGAACTCCTGCCGGTCTCTTCCCCGGGTCCCGCTTTCGATCAATCTCTCTCGGAGATTCTGGAAAAAACTGAAAAAGAAGCCATCCTCAAGACCTATCACCAGTGCCGAAGCACCCGTAAGGCCGCCTTAAAGCTCAAGATCAGCCAAGCCACCATGTCCCGCAAGCTCCAGAAGCACCGCCAGAGCTGGAAAGGTGTCCAGACTCTGATCCACGATTGAATCAAATTCGACTCTAAAACGCATCGCTAAATCTCCTCCGGCTGGACCCTGTTTTATGTAATGATGCAGCGACAAGCGATTCATTTTTGAATCGCTTGTCGCTGCAAGCCCTGTTCGCCAGTCCGACCAACGCCGCCTGTCCCCCGTTCTACGATCCCTCCTGTTTCCGGCATCTTTTTTGCATGAAAAACAGACACGAAAGACCGATGAATACTTGTGAGAAAAACTGCTAGACTTTTAACTCATGTTGTTGATTTCGATTGCTGACAATTTGATCAATGAGAAGAAAATCCAGTTTTGAGCATTGGCACCTCTTTGCGAACCGGGCAACAGGGTTTTCTTGCGCGACCTCGCTTAGAGGTTCTCAGGTTTTCTTAGGCTCGCGAAATGGGGGAAACCGGACCGCGCCTACGGCATTAAACCATAAGACTGCTGAAGATTCTCGTTCAGGCAGCATCAAAGTTTATAGCAAAGTCTAAGAGTCCGGAGGGGGCAGGGATCCCCCAGGAGCGAGCCTTAGAAAACCGAGAGCCGGAAGCGTTTAAGCGCAAGAGAGCCCTGTGACCGGTTCGCATTCTAGGACAGAGTTTCATACGAGCTTTGCCAGAGGCAGGGCTGACAAGCAAAACCTTTTTCAGGTGAATGAAAATGCCGATTCCTGTTTATCGAGCCATCGCCGAGTTTTTGAAAACGAAAGGGGTTCAGAAGATCTACGGATTGTGCGGCGGCCATATCCAGCCCCTCTGGGATGAACTCTCCCTGCAGGGAATCGGGATCATCGATGTCCGGGACGAAGGGGCGGCGGTGCACATGGCCCAGGCTCAGGGAGAACTGACCGCTCAACCCGGCTGCGTCCTCGTGACCGCCGGACCCGGCTTTACCAATGCCCTGACCGGGATCGCCAATGCCCATGTCTCGAGGACCCCGGTCTTTATCCTCTCCTGTATAGCGCCCCGGCCGCAGCTCGGAATGGGCGCCCTGCAGGAAATTCCCCAGGCAGAAATGGCCGGGCCGGTCACCAGGTATGCCTGCTCGGTCAGGCACCCCCGCCTGCTGGCCGCCGAGCTCGAAAGGGCCTTTGCGAGCTGCCTGGGGGCCTTTGGAGACCCCGGTCCTGTCTATCTCGATTTTCCGGCCGACCTGCTCCGGGAACCGTTTCCCGGCCACATCCGAAAGCGTGAGTCCCATCCTGGAATCAGGCCTGTCCGCCCTCTCGATGCAGAGATTGAAGCAGTGGCCGGGCTGCTTGTCTCCTCTTGCCGGCCGCTCGTCATATCCGGCAAAGGGGCCAGGGGAGCCGGATCCGAGTTGCAGGAATTCATCGAGGCCTGGAACTGTCTGTACCTGGATACGGTTGAAAGCCGGGGCCTGATCCCTGAAGACCATCCTGCCTGCGTTCCGGCGGTCCGGGGCCGGGCCATGCAGGAGGCCGACCTGGTCCTGACCGTCGGCCGGAACCTGGATTATCAACTGGGCTACGGCTCCAGCGCGGTTTTTCCCCGGGCCGGCTTCGTTCGCATCGGTTCTTCACCCTCCGAACTAGGCGGCAACCGGCCAGGAGAGAAAGAGCTCTGCGGATCACTGCCCGAGATCCTGAAAAGCCTGACCGCCCGGCTCAAGACGAAACGGCCGGCTTCAGAACAGACCTGGCTCGACACCCTCAAGTCAGCCGATGCAGGGAAACGGAAATCTCTTTACGCGGAGATCTTCAAAGAGCCCCGTGGAAAGGACGGCGGCATCCATCCCCGCTACCTCCTGGCCCGGCTCAAACAGAAGATAGAGGCCGAAGCCCTGGTCATCGCCGACGGCGGAGACATCCTCTCCTTCAGCCGAATGCTCATGACCGGCTTCGATTATCTGGACTGCGGCAGTTTCGGCTGCCTGGGCCTGGGAGTGCCGTACGGAGTTGCGGCCGGACTGCTTTTCCCGGATCGTCAGATCGTGGTCGTCAGCGGCGACGGCGCCTTTGGCTTCAATGCCATGGAACTGGACACCTGCGTCCGCCACCGGGCCAGGGCCCTGTTCATCCTGGCCAACAACCGGGCCTGGAACATCGAACGTAACGATCAGCTCAGAAACTACCAGGGCCGGATCGTGGGCTCGGAGCTGGAAGGCCCGAATTATGCCGATCTGGCCAGCTCCCTGGGTCTCTATGCCGAGCGGGTCAACGAACCGGAGGAGCTCCCGGAGGCCATCGAGAGAGGACTGCGGCGGCTCCCGGCCCTTCTGGATGTCCACACCACCCGGGAGGTCTTCTCTCCGGACGGTCTTTCCGGTCTGGCCCGGGTCCCGGATTACCAGGCCCTGGAAAAATGGGACGCCCTGGAACGAAAGGACCTCGGCCAGGGAGTCTGAAACAGATTACAGTCAACTTTAGGCCTTATCATTGAATCACTGTTATAAAAAACAAGAAGATGTATTGCCCCAATGGCTTTTTTCTTTTTCTTAACCGTGAACGGTGAACCGTGAACCTGGAACCTTTTGGGTTGCGGGCGAAGCCCGCTTTATGAATATGTGACCCGCTGCAGGCCTTTGGAGTCTTCTATGAACGCAAAGATACGAACCACCAAGGAAATTTTACAGGACCGGGTCCCAGAAGAAAAACGGACGCCCCTCTACAACCCCGAAGCCCTGGAAACGATTCGAAACCAATTCAAGAAGTGGAGCCGCGAGGTGCTCAGGGAACAGGACCGGCAGAACTGGTGGCAGACCCCCCGGACTGTTCTGGGCTCTGACATCCCCAGAGAGCTTGTCTCGACACCTCTTTCCTGCCCGGACCTCGATTATCAGGCCGACCTGGGCAATCCGGGCCAGGAACCCTTCACCCGGGGCATTCACCCCAACATGTACCGGGGCCGCAAGTTCACCATGCGTCAACTGACCGGTTACGGGTCGCCTGCCGATACGAACCGCCGCATGAAATTCATGCTCGAGCATGGGGCCACCGGTCTCAATGTCCTCTTCGACCTGCCGACCATTCAGATGTACGACTCCGATGATCCCATGGCCGCCGGACAGGTGGGCATGTCCGGGGTGGCCGTGGATTCGATCGAAGACATGGACGAGCTTTTTCAGGACATCCCCCTGGATCAGGTCAGCGCGTCCATCGTGACCCATTACCCGTCCAACACGGCCATCCTCTTTCCCATGTTCCTGGCCATGGCCGAGGAACGCGGCATTCCCTTTGAAAAACTGCGGGGCAGCGTCCAGAACGACACCTCGCTCGAGCAGCTCATTCGGAGCGGAGCCGAGTATATCCCTCCCGAGGCCTGCTTCAGGCTGCAGTGCGACAACATCGAGTTCATCAGGAACCGGGTCCCCAACTGGAACTGCACCACGCTCAACGGGTACAATCTCCGGGAATTCGGGACTTCGGCCGTCACGGAGATGGCCGTGGCCCTGGCCAACGCCATCGCCACCCTGGACGAGCTCGTCAAAAGGGGACACGACCTGGATGAAATGGCCGGCCGGCTGACCTTTTTCTGGTCGGTCTCCAGCGATTTCTTTGAAGAGATCGCCCGCCTGCGGGCCATGCGCCGCTTGTGGGCCAAGATCATGAAACACCGCTTCCGGGCCAGGAACAAACGCTCCATGTGGATGCGCTGTCATATCCAGACCTCGGGTGTGGCCCTGGTCCAGCAGGAACCGCTGAACAACATCATCCGTTCCTGCATCCACTCCCTGGCCGCCATCCTGGGGGGCACCCAGTCCCTGCATGTGGATTCCTTTGATGAAGCCTATTCCGTTCCCACGGAAGAGGCCGCCCTGCTCTCCCTGCGCACCCAGCAGATCATCCAGGAAGAAACCGGGGTCACCGAAGTGGTCGACCCCTTGGGCGGCAGTTTTTACCTGGAAGCCCTGACCGCCGACCTGGAAGAGCGGATCCTGAATGAACTCGAAGAGATCGAGCAGACTGGCGGCTATGTTCAGGCCGTGGCCGACGGGAGTCTGCACAGGAAGATCGTGGACTACTTCACCAGGCAGCATGCCGCAATCGAAAAGGGCGAGATCAGAATCGTGGCTGTCAACGCGAACAAGTCCGGGGCCGAGCCCCCTCCGGTCAATGTCTTTCGGTATCCGGAAGGGGTTGAGGACAAACAGAAGGCCAAGCTGGCCGAGCTGAGGCAGGCAAGAGATGAACACCGGGTCCAATCCGCCCTTGAGAATCTGCGGCAGGCCTGTCTGAAAAAAGAGAATATCCTGCCCCTGAGCCTGGAGTGCGCTCACAGCAGATGCACCGAAGGGGAATTGTTCACTGTTTTCAAGGAGACCTTCGGACTGTGGACACCGCCCGCCATGTGGTGAACAGACAAAGGAAAGCGATTATGACAGTCAAGATCAGAGCATTACTGGGAAAACTAGGCATCGACGTCCACAACAGGGGGATCATCACCGTGGCCGAAATGTTTCGCAACGCCGGCCTGGAGGTCATCTACTTCGGCAACGCCCTTCCGGCTCAAATCGCCCAGACCGCCCTTGAAGAGGCGGTTGATGTGGTCGGGGTCAGTTCCCTGGGAGGAGCGCATCTGTCCCTGGGGGTCTCCCTCATTGAGGAAGCAAAGAGGTTGGACATCAAAAAGCAGACGGTTTTCCTGATCGGGGGGGTCTTTCCCCCGCAAGACACGATCCGTCTCAAAGAGGCCGGCTTTGACGGAGTCTTCACCCCGGGCGCGGGCAGTTCGGAAATCATTTCCACCGTGCAGCAGCTGGTCCGGGAGAAAAACACGGCTGATTAGGGTTCATGGGTTTGAATACACGATTTTTGGTCGAGTCGGATCGGCACCGCTGCAGGCTGGCTGTTGTCAATTATCGAAAAAATACGGGCTGCAGAGGTCCTGAGATACAGCTGACCTGATACCGGCTTGTGCAGGATAGAGTTTCCGAGTCGAGACACACAATCAAGGAGCAGTTTCATGAATGCAACCTGGCCGCCTGACTACGACAGGGACTATTACCCGGATGCCGGCGACGCTTACTGGAATAAGCATCTGGAAACCATGGATCCGGAGAAACGGGAGCAGGAGGTCATCCTGCCCAAACTCAGGCAGCAGCTGGCCTATGCTTACGCCCATTCACCCTTTTACAAGCGAAAATGGGACCAGGCTGGCCTGCGGCCCGAAGACATCAAGACCCTGCCTGATTTTCAAAGGCTGCCCTTTGTCAGCAAGCAGGAGATCAGGCAGGACCAGCAGGAAACCCCGCCCTTCGGCAGCAACCTCTGTGTCCGGCCCGGGAAAATCGGAAGGATTCACGGCACCTCCGGCACCACCGGCCGGCCTACGGCCTTCGGGGTCAGCGGCGGCGACATGCAGCGCATATCCGAGGCCCACGCCAGAATCATGTGGAGCTTCGGGGTCCGCCAGGAAGACCAGGTCTTCATCGCTTCTTTTTTCAGCCTCTACTGGGGCAGCTGGGGGGCCCTGGCCGGAGCCGAACGTCTGGGGGCGGCCGCCTTTCCCTTCGGGGCCGGGGTCCCGGGGCAGACCGAACGGGCCCTGCATTGGATCAAAGAGGTACGGCCCAGCGTGTTTTACGGCACACCATCCTACAGCCTTTACCTTGCGGAAGTAGCTAGAAAGAACGGTCTGGACCCCAAGAAAGACTTCGATTTCCGGATACTCTTCTTCTCAGGCGAACCAGGCGCAGGGGTGCCGTCCACCAAAAAGCGGATCGAAGAAACCTATGGCGGGATCTGCATCGACTCCGGTTCAACCGGGGAGATGGCCCCCTGGATGACCAACAGCGAATGCGGATACCGCAACGGGATCCATCTCTGGCAGGACATCGTCTATACCGAAGTGGTTGATCCCGGGACCTTCAAACCGGTTCCCCATGGCCGGGAAGGGGCCCTGGTCTATACCCACCTGGAGAGGAATTCCCAGCCCATGATCCGCTTCTGGGCCGGGGATATCGCCAGATGGGAAAACAGCCCCTGCCCCTGCGGCCGGACCTACCCGAGGCTGCCCGGCGGGATTTACGGACGCACCGACGACATGCTGGTCATCCGGGGGGAAAACGTCTACCCGAGCGCCATAGAGAATTGCATCCGGTCCATCGACGGCCTTGGCGACGAGTTCAGGATCGTGGTCCAGCGGAAAAACGATATGGATGAACTAACGGTTCAAGCGGAACGTCTGCCCGATTGCGACAGGGCCCTTCTACCGGAGCTCGAGAGACAGCTCGCCCGGACCATGAAGGCCAAAGGGCTGCGGACAACGGTTGAGATCCACGAGCCGAACAGCTTCGAGCGCACCGAGTTCAAGGCCAGACGGGTCATCGACAGAAGAAAGTGAGTCAGTGAAGCGGTGGGTCGTTGAATCGTGTCAAATTCAACGTCCAACCGACCTGCGGATATACCGCCCCACCGGCTCACCGCTTCAGTCCTCTTTCTTTTGCTCCTGTTCCTCAGTCAGACAATAGACACCCAACCCTTTGCGGGCCGGGACAAAGCAGAGATTGTCCGAGACGCAGGCCGCCCTGCTGCGATCCCCGTTTTTCCAGCGCTTGACCAGATCCGGTTCCCGGATCAGCGGCCGGCACAGGGAGATGTAGTCGACAACCTGGTTTTCGATCAGTTCTTCGGCCACATCCAGGGAGCGGATTCCGCCGACCAAGAACAGGGGAAGTTCGACAGCTTCCCTGAAGGCCTTGGCCTCCTGGCTGAAGTAGGCCTCTTTTTCCCTGGAATCGATGCCCATCCGACTCGGGATCTTGGTCTTGTTCAGGCCCAGACCGCCGCTTATCTCTATCCCGTCCAGCCCTGATGCAGCCAGAATCTTGGCAGCCGCAAGCGAATCCTGCAGCTCCAGACCGTTCTCCGCAAAATCACGGCTGTTCATCTTGATCAAAAGCGGGTACTCCTCCCCCACTGCCTCCCGGACGGCCCGGCAGATCTGTTGATGTATCCTGACCCGGTTTTCGATACCCCCGCCATACTCATCCTGGCGATGGTTGAACTTGGGAGAGAGAAACTGACTCAGCAAGTAGCCGTGCGCGGAATGGATCTGCACCCCGTCGAAGCCTGCTTTCTTGGCCCTGGCCGCGCCCGCGGCAAAAGCGTCGATCAGCGCCTGGATGTCTTGTTGGTCCGCCTCCTTGACCGGCCCGTCCACCAGGCCCTCGATCGCCGATACGGCCAGAGGCCTGGTTTTGGTCAGGCTCTCCCTGGCCAGGCAGCCGGAATGGGCCAGCTGCATGACCATGGTGCCGCCTGCCTCGTGGACGGCTGTGGTCATCTCCTTCAGGCCGGAAACCAGCTCGTCCTTGTATATCCCGAGCTGCCAGGGTCCGGCCTGGCCCTCTGGCGAGACATAGGTGTGGCTGCTGATGATCAAACCCACCTCTCCGTGAACCAGTTCAACCATTTTCCTGGTCAAGGCCGGAGTCACCGCCCCGTCTTCCGTAGCCAGTCCCTCCCAGGTTGCTGAACGGACGAAGCGATTGTTCAGCTCCATCCCCTTGATCTTCGTTTTCTCAAAAAGCTTGCTCATGCCGCCTCCTTTTTCCAAATTTTGATTTTACCGATACAAAACCTGTTTTGCATCGGATATTCCAATTTGACCTATCGCCATGTGAGACATATATCTTTTATTGGAACAGCGTTTTTCCCACATATAACATACTGCACGAGATAAGGACTAAGGACTTATGAAAATAAATGCAGTGGGTTTGGCCTGCCCGGCCCCGGTTATCAAGACCAAAGAGGCCCTCGAAGAGCAGACGGCGGATCAAATCACGGTCCTGGTGGACAACGAAGCCGCCAGGGAAAACGTCACCCGCTTCCTGGCCTCTAAAGGGTTTACCACTTCTGCCCGAACAGATAACGGCGTCTTCAGCGTCGAGGGAACGGCATCCGGACAAACCTGTCCAGTAGACCAGGCAGAAGAAAGCCCGGGCCAGGAGACCCGGAAAATAATGGTCCTCATCGCCACCGACCGCCTGGGATACGGAGACGAGGACCTGGGGCGGAAGCTGCTTCTCAGTTTTATCAAGACCCTGCAGGAAATGGGGCCGGATTTATGGCGGCTGGTCTTCGTGAACAACGGGGTCAAGCTGACGGTTTCCGGCTCTGATATCCTGCCGGTTTTACAGGACTATGAGACAAAAGGTCTCCAGATTCTGGTCTGCGGCACCTGCCTGACCCATTTCAATCTCCTTAAGCAAAAAAAAGTCGGCCAGACCACCAACATGCTGGACATCGTCTCGGCCATGCAGCTGGCGGACAAGGTCATCAACATCTAAGCGGAAATCATTCGCCAGGAGGACCTGGCGGATGATTTCCGCTTCTCCTTCTTCTTTTCATAAAGAAGAAGCAAGAAAACAAAAAATTATCTCAGAACGGTTTTCTAATCCTGATCCCCGGGGTTTGCTGCTTCCCGTTCCTCCTCCGGAGTCCGCTCTTGTCTCTTTTCCCCGGAGGGATCGGTGTACATGTCATTCAGTTTCTGGATAAAGCCATCCACTTCTTCCAGGATGAGGGCCGAATTCTTTTCCGTCCGCCTGCTCCAGCCCACCGGTCTCCGACGCCAGATACTGCGCCACCAGCGGAGATTCTTCCGCATGGCCCCGGCGCAGCCTTCCTTGAACCTCTTGTCCTTGATCTTGTCCAGGGTCTTTTTCTGCAAGCGTCTGCCCAGCCTGCTCCGCAGGGTAAAATGGGCCCAGCCGGCAAGAAGCAGGACGGCCAGGGTCCCGACCTGCCAGGAGAGATCGCTGAGCAGTTTTCCCGGAAAAGAGAACACCAGCGACACAAAAGAGGCTTCCGTGAAACGGGCCAGGACAAACCAGACCAGGGCCAGGGCCAGGAGCAGCAGAGCCCCCTCCACCATCAAGACCTGTTTTCTGAGTTTCTTCAAAAACCGACCGACCAGGGGCACGAGGTCCTTCTCCAGCATCCTGGTCGAACGTTCAAGAAGTCCCACGATCCTGTAAACGCGATCGATCTTGACCTGGTCGATACGTTCAAATATCCTGCTCAAATCATGGAAACATTTCTTTTCATACCTCTGACGCAGGGACTCATCCTCGATGGGAATGGCCACATCCGGGTTGTAGACGCTGTAGTAGCCGCCGGCGATCAGCCCGTGCTGGGCCAGGGAACGCTGCCAGGCGGCAAAGACCTCCTCGGGGTTGTCTTCCCGGGCCGTGGCATCCACCAGATTGAGTATATACATGAACTTGTTCGCATCGCTCCGCTGGACCGTGTTCTGGACCAGATGCTTCAGGGTGTCCCGCATGGAACCCGACTCCGGGTGACGCGCGTCGAAAAAGACCAGGACCAGGTCGGAAAGATCCATGATTCGGTCGGTGATCCTCAGGGTAGCATCTCTCTGGGCGTCGGCAT
>JAIPDR010000085.1 GCA_021737615.1 Desulfohalobiaceae bacterium
CAAACCCGGAGCCAGCGGCATTATCGGTCTCAAGACCGTGAGGGACGCAAAACCCGATGGCTACACCCTGGCCTCCGGCGCCTTGACCCTGGGTTTCACCGCACCTTATTTTTTGGACGCAGAACCCTTTGATGTCGATGATTTTACCTTTATCGGCAGCTACATGCCCCAGGAACGGGTTCTGTTTACAACACCGGACAAGCCTTATCAGACCTGGGAAGAATTCCTGGCTTACAGCAAAGAGCATCCTGGCGAAGTCTCCGTAGGTTCCGGAGGCGCCCAATGGGCCCTGGAGGTCATGAAAAGCATCGCCAAGGAGGAAGGCATCGAATGGAAATATGTCATGTTTAAAAGCGGTGGGGCCGGGTCATCCGCGATCCTGGGCGGACATGTCGATGCCTGCGAGACCGGAACCGGAACACCGGCCTACCAGTCGGCCCGGGCCGGAAAGCTGAAGGTACTGGTTGATCTTGGAGCCGAAGAAGTTCCGTTTTTTCCGGAGGTCAAAAATGTAAAAGAGTTGGGGTATTCCTTCTCCACCCTGGTGGAATACGGTATGGCCATGCCTGCAGGGGTACCGGAAGATATTCGTGCTAAACTGGAAAATGCCCTGAAGACTGTCATGCAGGATGAAGAATTGATGAAAAAAATGGGGGAAACCGGTTTTACACCCAGATTTGTGGATGGTGCCGGCTTCAAAAAAATCGTCGGCAAGGCGATTGACAAGACACCGGCCCTCCAGGAGTTTGTCAAGGACGTGAAATAAGAGTTGGTTCAACGCGGGCGCCCTATCCTCTTGGCCATGGGCGCCCGTTTTGTATAAGGGGGTTCAGGTGAACGAAGACCTCAAGCTCGGTACTATCCTTCTTGTCTTATGCTGTTTCCTCTGGTTTTACGCCATTCCTTACCATATCAAGGGATTTCTGCCGGCCCTGTTTCCCAGATCCCTGACCCTTGCCATGCTCATTCCTTGCCTAATCCTTTTACTCAGCGGTTACGCCTCGAGAAAATCCGCTCAAACAAGGCAGGAACAAAAGACGCCGAAAGCTGTAAAATTGAGGGCCCTGTCCATTGTTCCGGTAATGATAGTCTATATTTTTTTTATTGACATCATCGGGTTTTATGTGACCACTGCCTTGTTCATCTTTATCTTTCTTCTTTTTTTTGGTGCCAGAAAGCCTGTCGCTTTAGTCATCTTTCCGATAGCCCTGCCGATTGTCGTCTATCTGGTCATTGGAAAAACACTCCATTTTCCTTTTCCCCAGGGGATTCTTTTTTAACTTTGCACAGGAACCGAATGTATGTTTGAACAAATTCTCAGCGGGATGTTCATGGTCCTGTCCCCGGAAAACCTGATCTGGGCCGCGGCCGGAGTTACCTTCGGCATGATTTTGGGGTCCATTCCAGGCTTGACCGATAACATGGGTATCGTTCTCTTTCTTCCCTTTACCTTTTATCTGGGGCCGGTGGCCGGCATCGCCATGCTCATGGGCCTGACCAAAGGCGGGAACTTCGGGGGCTCGATTCCGGCGATTCTGTTCAACATCCCAGGGACACCGCAGGCCATGGTGACCTCCCTGGACGGCTATCCCCTGACCCAGCAGGGAAAGGGAGGCAAGGCCCTGAAGCAGGCCCTTTTTTCATCGGTTGTGGCCGATGCCTGCAGCGACTTGATCCTTATTTTTCTGGCTGCGCCGGTGGCGATGGTGGCTTTGAAAATCGGACCGCCGGAGTACACCTCGATCATTTTCTTTTCGCTGCTGGTAATCAGTGTGGCCGCCTCGCAATTCCCTGTTCGGGGCGTGATTGCCGTCATCTTCGGACTGTTGCTGGGCACGGTCGGAATGGATCCCGAATTCGGTTCCACCAGATTGATATTCGGGTCCATAGACCTTGCAGACGGTTTCCATATTATGCCCATGGTCATAGGTATGCTGGCCTTTTCCGAGGTCTTGCTCCAGTTTGAGAATGAGCTGCTCAAGCGCTGGCATAAGAAAATGTCTGAAAAAAGCCCGGACGAACAAGGACCACAGGAAACCTCCCTTACAGATCATCATTTGAGCTGGACTGAATTTAAAAAAACCCTGCCCACGATCTTCCGTTCAACCGGTATCGGGGCTGCCATCGGGATCATCCCAGGAATCGGGACCACCGTCGGTTCTTATCTCAGCTATATCATGGCCAAACAACGGTCCAGTCATCCTGAAAAATTTGGAAAAGGATCTCTGGAAGGAGTCGCCGCGGCTGAAGCCGGGAACAACGCGGTCAATGGCCCCAATCTCATCCCCCTGGTCACCCTTGGAATACCCGGAAACCTTGCCGCAGCCTTGATTTTAGGCGGATTCATGATCAAGGGACTGATTCCGGGTCCCACCTTTATGCAGACAAACGGGGATATGCTCTACGCCCTGTTCGTCATCCTTTTGTTGAGCAATATCTTTACTTTGTTCATTGGTTCCTTTTATATCAAGCATGTCAGAAACGTGACCGCGATCCCCAAGCCCTATCTGTATACAGGGATTATCGTCTTCAGTGTCATCGGCAGTTATGTGAACTACGCGAGTGTCTTCGATGTATTCGTCATGCTCGGATTTGCGGTTCTGGGATATGTTTTGACCAAGTTCAAAATCAATCTGCCCACGGTGATCGTGGCTTTTTTCCTGGGGCCAATGCTTGAAACCAAATTGCGCCAGGCTCTGAAAATATCAGGAAATGATGCCACGGTCTTTTTTACCGAGCCTATATCCCTGGGCTTTTTAGTGCTCACGGCAGTTGCTGTTTTCTTTTTGGTGCGCCGGAGGAATATACCCAAAGGATGACCGGATTGGTCACTGGGAGCAGTTTACAATCAATCAAACCGGAGACAAACCCATGAAGGATGCAATTGATCCCCTGGTTCATCATGCGGCCACCTTCAAGCCTGATGGAATTCCGGCCGACGTTTTGAAGACAAGCAAGGACCTGTTCCAGGACACCATGGGCTGCATCCTCTCAGGCAGCGGGGCCCAAGGGGTTCGAGAATTGAAGGAGGTTGTCCATTTCTGGGGAGGTAATCCCCAGGCCACAGTTTTTTCCCATTCGGACAAGACCAGTGCCCCTTCAGCCGCATTCTTGAATTCGGTTATGGGACACGCCAATGATTATGATGACACCCATGATCCGGCTCTCAATCATGGCTGCGTGACCCTGGTCCCGGCGCTTCTGGCCGCTTGCGAGGCCTTGAGCCCTTCCTTGAAGCGCTCCTTTAACGGAGAATCGATGCCTTTCCGCAAGATCAGCGGCCAGGAATTTCTTGCCGCCCTGGCAGTTGGCCTGGACGTCTCCAATAGACTGGGTATGGCTTTCATCCCTTATCTCCATGTAGGCTGGCTGCCGACAACACTCTGGGGACCATTCGCCTGCGCCGCTGCCTGCGGAAGATTGTTGAAATTGACAGTGGATAAGATGCACCACGCTTTCGGCCTGGCCTATTCGCAAATACATGCCAACCGGCAGGGTCTGGCCGATGGTGTTCTGTCAAAACGAATTCAACCCGGATTCAGCGCATCTGCAGGCCTGAATGCCGCCTTTTTCGCCGCAAACAATCTCACAGGCGCCCAAAATATCGTAGACGGAATTTTCGGCATCAAGGCCTTATACAGCTCCGGCCAGATTAGGGATGAATACCTGACGAAAGACCTCGGAACATTCTTTGAAACCATCAATGTGAGCATCAAGCCCTATCCTTGTTGCAGATGCACCCATCCGGTCATTGATGCAGCTTTGGAGCTGAGAGACAAATCAGGCTTCGACTGGAAAGCGATCAAAAGCGGGACGATTTTTTTGGTGCCCCAGTCCATGGGACAAATCGGCAAACCATTTCAGGTTCGGGACAATCCAACCGTGGATGCCCAGTTCAGTGCTCAGTACACGGCAGCCTTGACCTTTATCAAAGGTCGTCCCCAATTGGAAGATTTTACGAGACAGCAGGTGGTCTCCCGCCATGATGTCATGGACTTGGCTTCCAGGTTCGATTGCGTTGAGTTTGAAAAAGACCAAACCGGGCTTGTGCCGGTGGAAATGGATGTCAGGCTTGAAAATGGCCAACGAATGCACATCAGGATTACAGAGCCGAAGGGAAGCCGAAACAATCCTTTGACTCCTGAAGAGCTTCAGGCCAAGTTCAATAACTGTCTGGACAATGGTATAAAAAACTATAGCAAGGAAATTCGTTCCAGGATCCTGGAAGGGCATGACAGGATTCTGGAACTAGAAGATATGACCGAACTCATCAATCTCTATTAATAGTCAAAGTTACTGGTAATGTTGTAGATGCCGGAGTTCACTCTGCTGCAATCGATCGCCGCGGTCCTTACTCTGATTGCCGGGGGGCTGATCAAGGGGACCATTGGGTTCGGGCTGCCTCTGTTTGTGATTTCCCTCCTGTCCAACATCATGCCGATTGAGCTTGCTCTGGCCATCATGACCCTGCCCATTATGGCCAGCAATCTCTGGCTCAGTCTGCATGGCCGCCTATTCATGGTGACCCTCAAGCGTTTCTGGCCTGTCATCATCACTGCAGGTTGCGGCATATTCATCGGGGCCCAGATCGTGGTCAAGGCGGACCAATCCCTTTTACGTTTCATCCTCGGGGTCGTGATCATCGGCATGTCTTTGCTCGAGGTTTTCAGACCCGGTAAAAACACGGTTATCCAAAATCAACCTCGACTGGAGACGCCGCTCGGACTGATCATGGGGAGCCTCGGCGGCGTTCTGGGCGGATTATCAACTATCTATGGCCCGCCGCTCATCATCTTCTTCAACATGTTGCGTCTGCCCAAGGAACTTTTTGTGGCCGCGATCGGCGTAACTTTTTTCTTCACTTCGCTGTTCCTGGTCCTTGCCTTCGGATCAGTGGGCATCCTCACCCAGAAAACGGCACTCCTTTCCTTTCTTGCGATTCCACCGGTATTTATTGGTCTGTATGTGGGCCTTTGCTTGCGGAAGCGCATTCCCCAGAAGACGTTTCAGCGCATCGTCCTCATCTTTCTGCTGCTGCTCGGGGTGAACCTCATCCGACAATCCCTTTTCTGAGCATCCTGCTATCAAAGAGTACAATGCTCCAGCTCCCCGCAATTCGAGCTAGTCATAGTCCAAATTTTACCTGGCTATGTCCCACCACATTGGACACCATCCGGTCGCGCGCCGCATCGTCCAGGACCTTGCGCACCATGGTGCCGGACTGGCCGAAGTCGTTGTCGTCTTTGCGCAGGGTCTAGGCGGCGAGGCTGAGCTCACAGCTTCCCCCCTTGCTTTCACCTTGACATAACCAGACAGGCAACCATTGCTGCAATAATAATACTATCTTCCGATTGATCATGCCACTCAGCGGCGTACAATGAGAGTTTCCTTTCAGCATGTACCTATCATGCATTGCGCGGAGAATTCGTTTTAAGTCGGCTTCTCATATCTGCTTAAAAAGAGAAGTAACCTCTATGAATCCTTGATCCTTCATGCCAAAAGTCGGAACTTCCCGCATCACCCCTCCTTCTTTACCCCGGATCCTTGAGCGGCCGCGTCTGGTCAGCCGTCTGAAAGAAAACGAAGACCACCGTCTTATTTTAATTCTGGGGCAGGCGGCCCAGGGGAAGTCAACCCTGGCGGCCGCCTTGACCCGATCTTCAAGTTTGGACAACGCCTGGATCAATGTCCTCCCCGAGGACGACAATCCCGTCAATCTCTTTTATGCAACCGCCTCGGCCCTCAGTTTTTTCCTGGACGAGAGGGATGTCGACTTTCTTTTGAATTATCCCGCCTCACAGCTCGGACCGCGCGACCGGGAAGCCCTGTATCGGGATTGGGGCATGACGCTTTTCAGTCGCATCGACTATCCTATCCGGGTCACCTTTGACGGACTGGACAGACTGTCCGACGAATCACAATCCTTTTATTTTTTGCAGGCGATGCTGGAACAGGCGCCTGAAAACGTCAGATTCATCCTTCTCTCCAGAAGAGAACCGCCTTTTCCTCTGCAGGAGTGGAAGATGAAACAGCGGGCTTTCGTCCTGTACAACAAGGACCTGGCCTTTACCTACCCTGAAACCCGGTCCTTTTTGCAGCAGCACTGCGGGTTGAGCTGTGAACAAGAGCAGGTGAAAAAAATCTGGTTGTCCACCGAAGGATGGACCGGAGGCCTTGTGCTCCTCTCGCAGGTGCTGCAGAACGCCGGCGTCCCGGAGCTGGGACTCGACTCTATGAGAGGAATGCCGCACTGTTTCCAGGCCGAAGTGTACCTCTATTTCGCCGAAGAAATATTCGCCGGTTTATCAGAGCGGGATGTCCGAATTCTCCTGCACAGCTCGGTTTTCGAAGAGGTGGTCCCGGGTTTTCTCGATGACCTGCTGGGTATCAGGGGCAGTGAGGAGATCCTGCAGGACCTCACCAGGCGAAATCTCTTCGTCAGTGCAGTCTCCGATGCGAGCAGAGGATGGATTTACAGGCATCACCAGCTGTATCGGGAATTTCTGCAAAGCATGTGGCAGAAAAGAGTAGGCCCGCAGGAGCGGAAGCGATTCCTGCGCCGTACGGCACGGGCCTGTGCCAGGAAGAACAGTCTGGAATCGGCCGTGGATTTCTTTCTGCAGGCTGAAGACTTCCTTTTGGCCGCATCGGTTCTAAGGGTCCTGGGCCGGAAAATGACTCAAGCTGGTCGGCACAATGACCTTGACAGGCAGTTGCTGCGACTACCGGAGCGTATCATACAGGCCAAGCCCTGGCTGCTCCTCTATCGGGCTTGCTGCAGGCGTTACACCCATGCCGCCGAGAATGTCCTCGTGCTTCAGAAGGTTGAAGCCATGTTCAGAAAGACTCGGGACACCCGGGGGCTTTTGCTGGCCCTTGGCCATCTCATGGAAGCGGTCATGCTTCTGGGCCGGGATATCATTTCCATTCATGACCTGCTTGCAAAAGGCGAAGAGCTTCTGTCCGCGCTGGAATTTTCCAGCTTTCCCCGCGAGCAGGCCCATCTGTGGCTGCAAATGGGGTTTTGCCATTCGCTGCGCGGCGAAAACACCAGGAACGGATATAGAGCCAGCCAGAATGCATTTTTTCTGGCCAGGAAGCTGAAGGATCGCGTTTTGCAGATCCAAGCCCTGTCGTTTTCAATGATTCCGCTTACATTTTTGGGTGAGTTTTCCGAGGCCGACAGGGTAAGGGCCAGAGCCGAGGGGATGCTGCAACAGACTAAGTATCCGGAATTAGAAGCGGTTTGGTTGAAGGCCTGGAGCGAGCTTGCCTTGTTTGGTGGTCATCTTGACCTGAAATTGGCCCGAAGCCTGATCGAGAAGCTGCATGAAAGGATCGAACGGTTTGGATTGCTCTACCTGCAGGCGCCTGCGATGTATTCAGATTTTGCATACCATATGTATGCAGAAAATTCGGAGAAAGCAGAGGAAATCGGTCAAGCGCTTCAAGATGTCGCTGAAATCATGGGTAATGATTTCGGCAGGGGGTTATGTTCCATTTTGCGCGGCCTGCTCGCTTACCGCCGAAGACAATGGAACAAAGCCAAAGAATATTTCGCACATGGTCTTGAAATATTTCGTCATCCTGAATCTTTGTCCCCATTGCATGACCATACATTCAGCATCGGCGCCGGACTCGTCTATATTCATTTAGACAATTGGAAAGAGGCGGAAACACTGCTTCACAGTTCATTGCAACACTTCACAAGTATTTCAAGTCCGCTGCCCCGCACAGAAACACTTTTAGCTCTGGCCTTACTGTACGAAAGAAAGGGCAGCCGCGGGGCAGCCCTCGAGTATCTGGAATCCGGCCTGAATATCGCCGCTGCCCGGGATTTCACCCACTTCGTGATCATAAGCCCAAAGGATCAGGTCAGATTGTACGTTCTGGCTTTGCAGGTTGGTTCGAAAACGGCAAAAAACTATGCAGCCCGCCTTATGCAAATCGGAGTTCCCGAAACAGTGGCCGCGGAAGATACCTGGCTTCGTAAGCATCCCCATCCCGGAGTCCGCAAAATCATCCATGATGTGGTTCTGAAGAATCATCGCAGCAAGCGTACCCCTATATATATCCAGGCCCTGGGCGACTTCCGGGTCTGGGTGGGCCAGGAGGCGCTGTCCGGCGAAGCTTGGAAGGGCAATCAGGCCAGGGGTCTGCTCAAGGTCCTGGTGGCTCTGGCCTCTGAACAACAGATCCGCAAAGAGCTTCTGATAGAGGAGCTGTGGCCCTACAGCAGCCCAGGGGCAGGAGAAAAAACGTTTAAAGTGGCCCTGCACAGGCTGAGGAAATCCCTGGAGCCCGATCTGACGTACAGATTCGGATCTGCCTACATCCACCTCGAGAATGGACGCGTCTTCATGGACCAGGAACTGTGCAAAACCGATGTCAACCGTTTCTTGAGGCTGTGCCGGGAGACCGAGAAGCAGTTGCAATCGGGCCAGGCCAAGAAAGGGCTCAAGACCTGCAACGAGGTTGTTTCGCTGTATAAGGGTGACTTTCTCCCCGACGACCCGGACCCTGAATGGGCCAGGGCAATCCGGGAACATCTGCGGCAAAAGTTCATGGCCGTCCTGCTCGAAGCGGCTCGGGCCTGCGAGACTTCCGGAACCTGGGCCAAGGCGATCCGCTACTATGAAAAGGTCCTGGATTGCGATCCTTGTCTGGAAGAAGCCTATCGCCGCATCATGGTCCTCTACGCTGATCACGGCAAACCTGCCAAGGCCCTGCAGGCTTATGAAAAATGCCGGAAAATTCTCCAGGAAACATTCTCCATTGAGCCAGAAAACCAGACCGTCTCTCTCTATCGCAAAATCCGTGGATAATCGGATTCATGGGTTTCCCAAATTCCCTCATCTCTTTTTTGCCTGTCGCTAATGAATTTCTCTTTTCCACTGTGGCCTCAGGAAGATGCCCATAAACCGAGGATAAACGCAAAACCGGCTGGAACCTTCTCGGAACCTTCTTCTTGTATAAATAAATATCCTGAAACTGATCAACAATTGGATTCATGGAGGAGGTAGATTATGGCCGGGCAGAAAAATATCATGGAAAACGAAGAAAATGGCCACGGTGCAATCCAAAGCGGGTCGATTACGAGCACCGATAACAGGGGCAGACTGGGCAGAATTTGCTTGACCTGCCTGACCACGGCGATCTTTGGAGGTATAACCCTTTGCCTGTTTTATTTGCTGGCCGCAACAGCTATAGTCTATGCTGTTCCCTGAAGAAACGACTGAAGACCGCCCTATGCGGTCAAATAGGCAGAATATCTAAAGGTTGTTGAATACACTTGCATCGAACCGGAAGACTAGGCTGCAAAATACAGTTCTGTGAGTAAAATTTCTTTATCCTAAGGAGAAACTCATGAACAATACAAAAGTCGTCTCTCAGGGTGTTCCGGAAATTTTATGGAACTCCTTTCGCTTCGCCAACCTGATGCTCAACAATGACGATGATGTGAGCATATTCCTCAACGGCCCTGCAGTTCGCTATCTGGAAGGGAATTCCGATACCTTTCCCATCAAAGAGCAGGCCAGGATCTTTACTTTGAGCGAGGGATCACTCCTGGCCTGACAGAAGTCCATGCACATCCACGGTGTGGATGAAGACGGCTGGCTGCAAAGATCAAATCAAAAGGATCTCTACCGATTGATTACCGAGTCCAATAAGGTTTTGTATTTTTAACTGAATGTCGGCCTGACCAGGGTCTGCCAGACCGCCTCTTTCGAATTGAAAATTCGACAGGGCCTGCCGGTCTGGCGCAGGCCGCAAGGCAATCTTCAAAACCGAACCGGGCCAAGAGCAAGGAAAATCCGGGATCTCTGCACAAAACATCAAGGGTGTAGTCACAGCCCGGCCATGCCGACACCTTTGATCACTCCGTCCAGGGCCTGTTTCAGGGATTGGGTCTCGATGGGTTTGGGCAGGTGGCGGTCAAAGCCCTCTTCCAGAAGCCGTTTTGCGTCCTCCTTGAGGGCGTAGGCCGTCAGGGCGATGACCGGGATGTTCGGGTCGACGCCGGGCGGTGGATCATGCCTAATGATGTGCAGGGCCTCTTCCCCGTCCAGATTTGGCATGCGGATATCCATGAGCACCAGATCGAAGCTGCCTTTGCTCAAAGAATCCAGAGCCTGCCGGCCATCTTCGACCACGACCACGGTATGACCCAGCTCTTCCAGAAGTTCTTTGGTATAGATCTGGTTCATCCGGTCGTCTTCAGCCACTAGAATACGGCAGGCGGCTCGAGGCTCCGCGGTCTTCTCCAGGCAAGGAACTCGAGGGGCGGTCTCTTCTTTGTCCAATTCGAAGCTGATGGAGACATAAAACGTAGTGCCCGCTCCCCGGGTGCTTATAAAAGCAAGATTCCCGCCCATCATTTCCACGTAATGCTTGCAGATGGCCAGTCCAAGACCGGAACCGGCACATTGGTAATGAGGCCGGTCTTTGCCTTGCTCAAAAGATTCGAACAGACGCTCCTGGTCCTCTTCTGCGATGCCGATGCCGGTGTCCTGAATGATAAAAAGCAGGGTCACCCGGTCTTCGGCTGGTTGCTGATTCTGGCTGTCCACCGTCACCTCCACCTTCCCTTTAAAAGTGAATTTGAGGGCGTTGCCGATGAGGTTTTCCAGGATCTGCCGCAGCCGGCTGGCATCGCCGACCAGGGCGTCTGGAATGTCTGAGCTGATCCGGGAGTCAAAGCCGATACCCTTCTCCTTTGCCAGGGCCTGGAGTGGGAAGAGAGTGGCCCGGAGGCAGGTGCGCAGGGAAAAAGCATCGTGCGCCAGGCTGGTCTTGTTGGATTCGATCCTGGAAATGTCGATGACATCGTTGATGATGACCATCAAATGATCAGCGGACTGCTTGGCCAGTTCGAGATACTCCAGGACTTTGGGATGGCTGCAGCGTTTTTCAGCCAGATCGATCATGCCCTTGACCCCGTTCAGCGGAGTGCGAATCTCATGGCTCATATTGGCCAGAAACTCGCTCTTGGCCAGACTGGCGGCCCTGGCCTCCTCCTGGGCCCGGATCAAATCGCTGATGTCGGTGATGGTTTGGACGGCCCCCGTGATTTTGCCCTGGCCGATTCTGATCGGGGCCGCATGGGTCAGTACGTGTCTGGGGGCCTGACTGCCCCTGGGATGGAGCAGGAATTCCTCTTTGATAATAGTCTCGCCCTGAAGGGCCCGGAAACCCACGAGCTCATGCACCGGTATGGGGCTGCCGTCCAGTCTCCTCATCTTGAAGAGCTTGACCCGTTCAAGGGCCGGCAGGGTCTGCACCTCTTTCAAGGTAAAACCGAGCAGTCGTTCAGCCGCTGGATTGAGGTAGGTGATTTCATGATCCAGATTGTAAAAGATAGCCGGGATGGCAGCAGATACCAGGCCGGCTTTAAACTCTTCGGCCCGGCAAAGGGCCTTTTCTTCTGCAGCCCGGCGGTCTTCTACATCTCTGCGCACTTCCTGGACGAGATCGAGTATTTCACGAAATTGCGGGCGCAGATTCGGATATCGCTTAAAAAGATCCGCAACCTGGCGGTGCAGGCGGGCAAAAGTGTTTTCCTGCGGTTCAGACAATGACATTCTAGTTGCTAGCTTTCATTTAAAATATGGCAGTGATGCCCTCTTCAAAGGAGCATATTTAGAGTTGACCCCTGGCCCGTAGTTCTTTCGGGAGCTGGCTGGAATAGATAAAATCATTGAGCGGTGCGGCCAGACCCGATTCCCGGGCCAAGCGCACGACCGCACCATTCCAGGCCTCGAGTTCCGAAGGTCTGCCTTCAGCCAGGTCACGCTGCAATGAAGTGGTCCCGCCTTCCGGCAGGGTGTCCATAAAAGCTATGGTCTTTTGGACGCAATCAACTGGCAGAGCGATGTTTCGAGCCCGGGCCACAGCCGCGATCTCTTCCATGGACTCAATAAGCAGGCGACGGGTCTCCTGAAGGCTGCGCAGAACACCGATCGGCATGTCGGTCGCCGCTCCGATCCCGCCGAAGGAAACAACGAACAGAAACTTCTCCCAGAGAGCGGCCTGGATATCCTCGGGGATTTCCGCTCTGATCCCGGCCCCTTCACAGGCCTGGCGGAACCGTTCCGCCCTGCTGTTTGGCCGGCCGTTCAAGTCGCCAAAGGCCAGATAGGGCTCCAGGCCGGTATGGGCAATATGGCCAGGCTCGATTCGAAAGCTGATGATCCTGGCCAGGCCTCCCAGGACATGCGACGGCCCAAGCACTTCCATGAGCTGAGCCGCTGCTTCAACCCCGTTTTGCAGGGGCACGACCACGGTCTCCGGGCCGATGAACGGTTCCATGGCCTGGGCCGCCTCCCTGACCTGCCAGGCCTTGACACCCAGCAGGACGATATCGACTGGTCCGGCTTCAGCCGGTTCAGCAACGGCCCGGGCCGGCCGGATGAGCATATCCCCCTTCGGGCTGTCCACCCGCAGGCCGTGGCTAAGAATGGCCTCCAAATGGGCGCCCCGGGCGATAAAGATGACATCCTCCCCGGCCTCGGCCAGCCTGGCTCCAAAATACCCCCCTGCTCCACCTGTTCCAAAGACCGCAATACGCATGAAATACCTCAGTCATAAGTTATACCAGAAGTTGGCATAAATTGCGCTTTTGTCTCTGCCGTCAATGAAACCTTATAAGGCTCTTGTATGACAGGAGGTTCATTTGGGGCCAACTTCTGGTATCTGTTTGATAAAATATAAAAAACATGTAATTTCTTCTCAACGCCTCTGATCCAGTGCTTAGCTATTCTTGTGTAACTATCTAAAATATAGATACTTACGGGAGAAATAAGTTGCAAGACTCCGAAATTTCAAGCATCAGCTGCCAGGATATTCGAATAGGCAAAACCTCAATTTATGACGACCGTAAGTATAGACGGATCCAATCAACCCTTTCCGAAAAACAATCATCAAAAGAGAGGGCCGGACAGGGTCCTGGAAACAGATTCTTCCTGTGCAGCCTTTAATCATAAGCAATAATTTTTTTATCTCTGTGCTTCTCCTGCACTTTCTTCTTCAATACCAGCACTGGACAATGGGCCTTACGGACCACCCTTTCCGCAACCGAGCCTGAGGCAAAGTGTTTGATGCCTGTCCGGCCATGGGAAGGCATAACTATGAGTTCAGCACCGGATTCTTCAGCGTAACTTGTGATTACCACTGGGGGACTGCCCAGATGAACAGCAATATGAGCGTCTTTATAATCAGGGTCCTTCAATTTGTCCTGCAGAGAATTTTTAATAGATTGGATACGTTCTTCTTCTGTTTCCTCTCCCCAGGTGCCTCCAATTTCATGCTCGGTCCAAGGCTGGGTAACGTGGATAAGATGCAGGTCAGAGTATGCTTCCACAAATTCTTTGGCCACATCTACGGCCTTAAATCTCTCTTCGGAAAAGCTATGGGCACGACAACACATTTCTTTTTCAACCAGGACATATTGATCTCCTTTATCGTTCTATTCGTCTCCAATAATCATGAATCCTCTCCGGATTCGACCCGATCCGGCGAAAGTTGGGCAATTTTGATAAAAGCCGGTGCTCGTTTGCTGCTCATTGGACAATATTGCTGGTGAACAATAGCGGTCAAATAACGACAGCTTCCTACCATAACATAAATCAGTTTTCTGGTTTTGGCAATTAAGCTGATATGTCCTTGTTTCTGCCTCCTGGCAATATCCTCGCCTGTATTCTTCTTGAGGACCTACGTAACTGGTTCGAAGGCACAAAAAAACAGGCTTGACAAATTCTTTTGATATACCGATCCAATTTTGGATTTTACAGCAAACACTGCGGCTCCAAAGGTTCCAGGCCGTATTTCTGAAAAAACTGAGTTGGATCAGTATAGGCAGGGAGCGGTCGATAAACTTCTTACAGAAGCTTCGGGCGGATGGTCTAACGACTTATTGCATCATTATACAAATGACAGTTTACGGTATGCCAGGAGCCGTTGCTTCTAAATGTCAGTGTCTGCGGTTGCTCTTGGCTGCAAACATCCATTCGATGGATACAACGGGGATGGAAGCGGCAACCGCTGGGCGGGTCTGAGGGGTCGGGGACGTCACCGGTCAGGACGATACGCCGGCCGCTTTGCCTGTAGTCGATACGGGGGATGGCTGAAATCAGGGCTTGCGTATAAGGATGCAAAGGGTTGGAGAACAATTCCTCAACTCCGGCAAATTCTATGATGACCCCTAAATACATAACCGCAACCCGATCGCTGATATGCTTGACTACCGCCAGATCGTGAGTGATGAAGATGTAGGCCAGGGAAAGGTCCTTCTTTAAGCGGATGAGGAGATTTATAATTTGAGATTGAATAGAGACATCCAATGCCGAAACCGGTTCATCGGCCACAATCAAGTCGGGTTCAAGAGCCACGGCTCTGGCGATACCGATGCGTTGGCGCTGCCCACCGGAAAACTCATGAGGATAGCGATTGGCTGCGGTCGGGTCCAGGCCGACCAGTTCCAGAAGTTCATGCAGTTTTTTTTGCCGGCTGCGATAATCACCGGCCCCATGGATAACAAGCGGCTCGGTCACAATGCTGCCAACAGGCCACCGGGTATCCAGGGAAGCATAAGGATCCTGAAATATGAACTGCATCTCCCTGCGTTTTGCCCGCAGTTTTTTCCTGGATAAATTCAATAAATTTTGACCCTTGAAAATGACACGGCCGGAAGTGGGCTCCTGAATACGCAAAGCCGCCCGGGCCAGTGTAGACTTGCCGCACCCGGACTCACCAACCACGGACAGGGTTTCCCCCCTGTTCAACTCCAGGGAAACACCGTCCACTGCCCGCACAGGCCTCTGCTGCCCTTT
>JAIPDR010000086.1 GCA_021737615.1 Desulfohalobiaceae bacterium
ACTTGCCGCGCAGGACGACCTTGTCGTAACCGGCGTGCTTGAGCTCAGGGGCCCAGAACCCGCCCATCATGGAAAAGGCCATCAAAAGCGTCTGCGGTGAAATGGTGGAGACTATGGTCCGATTGCAGCCAATGGCCGGGGTGCCGCACAGCATGCCGGCGGAAAAGATCAACAGGTTGTCGGGTGAAAAGGGATCGGTTTCAGGCGGAACCCTGTCCCACAACAGCTTGGCGTTCGTGCCCAGGCCGCCCAGATAGAGCTCGGTCTCTCGCGGGTCTGTCTGGACCTTTTCGATGTTGCCCCGGTTGAGATCAATTTCTAAATTATACCCTGTCTCTGCATACCTCATGATTTTTCCCCTTCTCTATTTATATCAAAGTCTAGGCCAAAACTACGGAGATATCAGGCCCTTCATGCCGGCTGAGCGAAAAATTCGCCTTTTCGATACCAGAAATAAACAATGATCTAAGCGACGTGACTAGTTATAAGCTACATTGTAACTACTTGTCAAGGGAAGAATAAAATTTTTAAGAAAAGTAAATCTTGACGGTGCTTTCCTGCTGCGGTTCGGCTGGATTGAGGGCTTTGCAGAAAAATCCAAGGGCAAAGCCGGCTGGGGTGGCTAGTCACGATTGGTGGATAGAAGGGTTCAGGCGGCCAGGCCCTTGAGCTTCTCGGCCAGGGCCCTGGATTCGAGATCGACTTCGGCCCGGAGGGCCTTCAAGCCCTGAACGCCGGGCAGGTCGGCCAATCTGAGTTGCTCGGTCTCTTTTTTGAAATAGCCTTCAAGGCGGAGATAATCTATATGCTGCTTCACCTCCAGCCCCTCGCTGCGGCTGGAGTAGATCACGGCGATTCTGCCGGGTTGGGTCAGCCTTTCTCCGGTCTCCCTGATTTCGGCCTTGTCCAGTCTGGACTTGATGATCTCCTGGCGCACGTCGTAGGCCCCGTCCACATCGAATCGTTTTTCGTCGTATCTGAAACGGATGGACAGGGGGTTGTTCTGGACCAGAACCAGATGGGCGACGTCAAGGGGGATCTTCAGGGATGATTTGAGATCTTCGGCCAGTCCGGCCAGGGTGCAGGCCATCTTGAGCTGCCAGATCCGGAAATCCTTGAGATAGGCGGGATGGAAGCCTCCGTTTTCCAGCAGGGACTGCCCGATGTACATCAGATAATCCAGGCCGTCGCTTCTGTGTCTTTCAAAATAATGGGGCAGGATCTCCTGAAGCTCGGCTTCTTCCTGATCGAGGCAGGCGCTCAAGTTATCGTTCAACACGGAAACGCTGTCCTCGAAGTCTTTGCGCAGACTGTAGACGGTTCCGAGATTTGGATCCAGAGCCGCCTGGTATTTGTCAACGGCTGCCTGGACAGCGGGGCCGAAGCCCTTGAGCAGGGAAAAGACGGGCTCCACCTCCCGGGCCAGAAAGTCGATCAGTGACAGGTCGTCTCCAGAGTCCAGCCCGGAGCCGATCCTGGTCCGGTAATGCTCTATCCTCTGGATCAGTTCGTGCACCAGGAGCATGGGTCTGATCTGGTTGGCCGCAAGGAGCACGTTTTGGGCCAGGTTCAGGTGTGCCTTCAAGTCGCCGGCAATGGCCCGGTTGCGTTCCAGGCTGGAACCGCGGATGTCGGAGACCCCGTAGAGAGAATAGACGTCTTGGAAGACGATGGGCTCTATCTCTGAACTCCGGCCCAGATTGATATCTTCCAGGTGCTGGAAGGCGGCCTTCCGGAACCGCCATTCCACGGCCGGATGGATGGCCGTGCATTCCTGCTTGATGATCCGCTGCACCTGGTTGTCGAGTTCGTCCAGGGATTTTTTGACGGTCAGGGCGAAAATCGGGCGGATCTGATCCAGAAGCAGCTCGGACATGGGCCCAAAGCCGCAGGCTTCGGAAAGGCCCAGATCCATGGTCCCGATGCATTGGCCCTGATACATCAAAGGGGCGATAAGCATGGATTTGACTTCGGGAAATCCGGCTTTCTCTCCTTTTTCCAGATGCCAGGGGTCTTCATGGATATTGTTGAACCTGAGGATCTTGCCGCTGGTGGCCGCTTTTTCAAAGGGGCTGCCCTTGAATTCGCTCTGTTGAATATGCCTGGAGTCGGCGAAGATGCAGTTTTGGTCCATGTCGCAGCCGGTATTCAGGAGAAGGACCTGGTCTTGCTTGAGCGCGGCTATTCCGGCCACCAGGCCGGGCTTTTGAAAGAGGATCCGCAGCCTGTGTTGAATCTGCTGAAATCCCTTCCGGGTGGTCATGATCTCCTGGTCGATGAGATCCCGCTGCAGGAGGGACATGACCTCTGATACCGTGACGTCGACGGCCCGGATCATGGTCAGCCCCCGGAGCTGAAACTTCTCCGGAGGCAGGATCTCCTTGAGCTTTTCGGGTGCGGTCAGGTTGTCGATGACCTGGAGGCGTTCTTCCTGACTCAGCACCTTATGGGAATCCTCGGCCCAGGCTTGAACGAAACGAAAGTCGAGCTCCATTCTGTAATAACGGTCCAGGCCCGATTCAGGATCGGTCACGGTCCGGATTATCGGATAATTGAGATCCTCTTCAATACCGTAGCATTGTCCGGCGATGAACAGGTAGGCCCGTATGACCCGGCCATTGTCGAAATCTTCCTGCCGCAGGTTGAGGCGGTCCTGCATGATACCCTGTTCTTTGGCAAAGAGTTCTGCAAAGAGCGGAGACATGGAGACGGGCCGGATAGAGAAGGGGATAACCGCGGCCACTGCTTCGGTCTGCCAGGACAAGGCTGAAAAGACCTGATGCAGTAGTTTCTCGATCAGGTCCCTGTGCTTGTCCAGGACGCTGAGATCGTCGATGGCGCCCTGCAGGCCCTCAGCCCGGTCGATATCCCGAAGCAGTTTGTCCCAGTAGTCTGATTTACCGGCAAATGTGCTGCGGACATAGTCGATCAGCGGTTCGAGGCTGAGTGCGGTCTGGAATGGGTAACGCTCCAGAAGACGGCTCATGGTCATACCTCATAAAAACGCATATGTTTTTCCCGCCCGGAAAAGAGCGGGGAAAAACGGTTTGGCTTGCCAAGTGATGAATAATAGGAGGTTGTTTGAATATTTTCAAGCCTGGCAGAAGTTAAGGGAAGAAAGGGGTTACGGCCAGAAATAGAGATTCTTAACCAGGAATGCCCATGAACCGGCTCGAATAGATTCTCCCCATTTTATCACTCTTGCCTCGATCTGTCACTGCTGTTAGGGTAAGAGCCGGGTTTATGGGGCAGGTGAATATAGTATGGAGCCAGGCTGTTGTTCTGTTGGCTTGAAGTCCATAACTGCCGGTTTGATCAAAATGAAACTCCAATCTGAGTCGCTGGCACTCTCTTTTCGAACCGGGCACCAGGGTTCTCTTGCGCGACCTCGCTGGGAGGTTCTCAGGTTTTTCTTAGGCTCGCGAAATGGGGGAAACCGGACCGCGTCTATGGCTTCAAACCATAAGACTGTTATAAGATTCCCGGTTATGCAACATCAAAGTTTATTGCAGAGTCTAAGAGTCCGGAGGGGGCAGGGATCCCCCATGAGCGAGCCTTAGAAAGCCGAGAGCCGGAAGCGTTTAAGCGCAAGAGAGCCCTGTGACCGGTTCGCATTCTAAAGATCATTGTAACCTCTTGTCCCTGAACGTCTTATGAAAAAACAACTCATCTTTTTTTGCCTGCTGATTCTGCTCAGCTTCGGGCAGAAAGCCTTGGCCGGCACCTACCTGGAAACCTTCGAGGACAAGGTGACCGCCTTCAGCCTGGACAACGGCCTGCGCTTTTTGGTCATCGAACGGCATCAGGCCCCGGTGGCCAGCTTCGTCACGTTTGTCGATGCCGGCAGCGTCGACGAACCCCGGGGCAACACCGGCATAGCCCACATCTTCGAGCACCTGGCCTTTAAGGGAACGCCGAGCATCGGAACCACGGACTGGGAAAAGGAACAGAAGGTCCTGAAAGAGGTGGACGCCGCCTACAATAAATGGCTCCGGGCCAAATACATCCAGCGGGTCGATGAAACGAAACTGTCCGACCTCAAGGCCCGCTTCGAAGAACTCCAGAAAGAGGCCGGGCAGTACGTGGTGCCCAACGCCTTTCCCAAGATCATCGAACGTCACGGCGGGACCGATCTCAATGCGGCCACAGGCAAGGATTTCACCATGTATTTCTGCAGTCTCCCTTCGAACAAGGTCGAACTCTGGTTCAGCCTGGAGTCTGACCGGCTCATGCAGCCGGTCTTCAGGGAGTTTTACACAGAAAAGGAAGTGGTCCTTGAAGAGCGGCGCATGCGGGTCGATTCAGATCCAACGGGCCGGATGCTCGAAGAGCTTCAGGCCCTGGCCTATCTGGCCCACCCTTACCGGGGGCCGACCATCGGCTGGACCACCGATATCATGGCCACCACCCGGAGTGATCTTCGCCGTTTCTATGAACGGCAATACCGCCCCCAAAACCTGACCGTGGCCGTGGCCGGGGATGTCGACCCCGGGCAGATCCAGGAACTGGCCCGGACCTATTTCGGCCCCATGACCAAGCAGGAGGCCAGCCCGAGGATCATAACCCGGGAACCTGAGCAGCGCGGTGAACGGGAGTTCGTTCACCGCGGCCCCAACCAGCCCATGTACATCGAAGCCTATCATACCGTACGGCAGCTCCATGAGGACAGCCCGGCCCTGGATATTTTGAGCGACATCCTGACCAGGGGGCGCACCTCCCGGCTCTACCGGGTCCTTGTGGAGGACAGGGGCCTGGCCCAGCAGGTCCAGGCCTTCAACGGCTTCCCCGGAGACAAGTATCCCTCCCTGTTCGTGCTCTACGCCATTCCCCGCAAAGGGGTGGGGCTGGATAAGCTGACTTCGGCCCTGCACCGGGAGCTGGACCGCATACAGGAGCAGGGTCTGACCGCCGAAGAGCTGGACCGGGCCAAGACCCGACTGCGGGCGGATCTTGTCCGGGGTCTGAAATCCAACCTCGGTCTGGCCAGGCGTCTGGCCCGGGCCGAAGCCCAGGAGGGGGGCTGGCGCAACGTCTTTACCTATCTGGAGCGCCTGCAGAAAGTCGATACGAAAAAGGTCAGGCAGGTCCTGGCCGACTACCTTGTCCCTGAAAACAGGACCCTGGGGCGAATGCTCCACAAGTCCCCGCAAAAGGGAGAGTCCCGATGATTTCGAACCGTCTAAAGAGAGCGGCGGTCATCTGTCTGGCCGCTGCAGTCCTTATCTGGGTCACGGCGCCCCAGGCTCTGTCCAGGGCAAAGCATTACAGCGAGTTGACCTTCGAGCAGCCGGTTCAGTGGCCCGAGCCTGAAGTCCTGACCTTCAGTCTGGACAACGGGATCAGCTTTTTTCTGGTCGAAGATCACGAACTGCCCCTGGTGGAGGTTTCGGTCTCGGTCAGGGCCGGAGAATGGCTCGTGCCTGAAGGCAAGGAAGGGCTGGCCGAGATCTGTGCAGAAACCATGCGCAACGGGGGGACTGAAAATCACCCTCCAGAGGAACTGAATCGCCTTCTGGCCAATAAGGCCGCTGTTATCGAAACCGGCTTCGATTTTGTCTCCGGATCGGCCTCCATGAACGTGCTGAGCGAGGACTTCCGGGAAATCCTGCCGGTCTTCGTCGAGCTTCTTTCCCGGCCGGCATTCCCCATGGACAAGATCAACCTGGCCAAACAGCAGCTTAAAACCGAGATCTCAAGGCGGAACGACTCCCAGGACAAGATCGCCTACAGGGTCTTTAAGCGTCTGATCTACGGCCGGGACACGGTCTACGCCCGAATCCCGGAATACGAGACAGTAGACGCCGTGTCCCGATCGGATCTGGTTGATTTCCACGACCGGGCCTATCAGGGCCAAAATCTCATGGTGGGCATCGTGGGCGACTTCGATCCCGACGAGATCCGCCCCCTGCTGAATAAGGAGTTTTCGGCCTTTCCCAAGGGGCGGGACAACGACATCAGACTCCCGGCCATAGAAGTCCGGGATGAGCAGTCCTATCACGTGGTTGAAAAGTCCGACGTCAATCAGAGTCTTATTATCATGGGACATCTGGGCGGGTGGCGGCAGGATCCCGATTACGCCGAGCTTCAGGTCATGAACAAGATCCTGAGCGGCGGCTTCTCCGGCCGGCTGTTCGAGAGGATCAGGTCCAGGAAAGGGCTGGCCTATTCCGTGTTCGGCCGCTACGACTGTCATTACTACTATCCGGGTCTGTTCTTCGTGGGGCTGAAGACCGGGACCGCAAGCTCGGCCAGGGCCGTGACCGCAGTCAGGCAGGAGCTGGAAAGGCTCAGGCAGGGGGTCAGCCGTGAAGAGCTCGACCAGGCCAAGGATCAGTTCTTCAATTCCCTGATCTTTAGCTACGACGAGCCCGAGGAGATTCTGGAACGCAGGATGTACTATGCCTACCGGGGCATGCCCGCGGACAGCTTTCATCGCTTGACCGACGAGATCCGGGGAGTAACGGTCGAGGACGTCGTCCGGGTGGCCGGGGATTACCTCAATCCCGACCGGCTTACGGTCCTGGCCGTGGGCCGGAAACAGGAGCTTTTGGAGCAGTTGCGGGAGCTGGGCCGGGTCGAGGTCATCGAGCCGTAGCCCTCCGGCGGGTCTTGAGCTCCAGGCAGGGTTGTCCACTATACTGATCCAAGAATTTCTGCCAGAACTTCCATGTCCTTGATCATGGCTTCCCTGTACCCGGGCTGATGCAGGGCTGCCCCGGGATGAAAGAGGGGCACCACTTTTATCCGGCCGGCCTCCAGGACCTGTCCGTGGACCTCCGATATCTTGCTTCCAGGAAACCATCTGGCCATGGCAAAGCGACCCAGGGTGGCGATGAGCCGGGGGTGGAGCAGCTCGAGCTGCCGGTCCAGATAGGGCTTGCAGGCCGCTATCTCCCTAGGTCTGGGATCCCGGTTTTTGGGAGGCCGGCACTTGACCACGCTGGTGATGAAGACCCGGTCGCGATCAAGTCCGGCCCGGGCCAGGAGATCGTCCAGTATGGCCCCGGCCCTCCCGGTGAAAGGCCGTCCCAGTTGATCCTCCTTCTCCCCCGGGGCCTCGCCGATGAACATAACCTGCGGAGAAAACGGCCCCTCACCGGGCACGGCATGGGTCCTTGTCAGGGACAAATCGCACTTGATGCAGGACATGACCTCCTGGTTCAGTTTTTTCAGTTCGTCCTCGATAGGCTGCATTTCGCTTTGGCAGGCCTCCGGATCCTTAATGTAATCTCTTCAAGGATGCTCTGAATCCCATCAACTTTCTCCCGCGATCCCGGCGGGCCTAAAGTATATACCCGGGCCTGATCTTTATTTGGAGCGGATCAGTAAAAGCGGCCGATCGATGCGGTGGAGTACACCGGCGGCCACGCTGCCGTAAAATACCCGGGCGAGGCCGCTGCGGCCGTGGCTGGCGATAGCGATCAAGTCGGCTCCTTCGCTCTCGGCCGCATCAAGGATGCTCTCCACGATCAGCCCGTTGTCTGTTCGAGTCTTGACTTGTAATTTTTTTCCTTGAAATTTTTCCGCCAAACCGGACAGATAGGTCTCGACGTCTGATTTGTGCTGTTCGTAATCCTGTTCAAACTGCATCGCGGATCCTTCCGCAACCATGGTCGGCGGTTCAATAACCCGAAACAAGACGATCTTGGCTTCATAGCGTCTCGCCAGTTCCTCAACATGGGGCAGAATCTGCTCCGCCCGTTTGGAGCCGTCCAAAGGCACCAGAATTGTTGCGTACATTCTTAGTCCTCCTTTTTAAAATTCAAGAACGAAGCCAATCTGCAGAGGCATGATGGTACCACTTCAGTCTAAACTGCACAGGAAAGTAAATGGTTCAAATGAATTTTACAGGATAAAAATATAGAATACAACCCGATGTTGAGAAGGACTTATGCCTGGCTTTCAAGATGAAGGGGGAGCTGCGGGTGGTCAATTTTCGATTATCACATGATTCACCTCTCCAAAAACGGGCTCGGTGTTCCAAAGCAGGTCACGATGACGTCCTTTTTCGCCCTCGTGGCCGCAACGTAAAACAGGGCTCGTTTCCGCAATTCCTTGTCTTCGGACTCAGCCGGATCGGATGTGCTCCCCATGGCCATGTCAAGCGGCATCACGCCTTTGTTGGCCCCGGCGATGATGATCGTATCGAACTCCAGCCCTTTGACCCGATGCATGGTGGCCAATCGAAGTCCAGAGGCGGTTCTGTCTTCGGCTTTGCTTCGGGTGAGGGAATAGGTCGGAATGCCCTGGTCCTCGAGCGTTCTCTTGTAGCGTTCTTTTTGGGCATTGGTCCTGGTGACGAGGCAGGCCGCCCCCAAGGTCCCCTCAGTTTCCTTTTCCCTGGCCACCTGAATCAGGTACCGGCACTCATCATCAAAGGAGGAGAAGGTCTCAATGGTGGGATTCACACCACGCAAGAGCGAGGTTGTCCCTTTCTCCTCGTCCGGTTCTGCATCCAGGTTGTCGATGGAAAGCCCTTTGAGAACGCCTGTGGCCCAGCGCCTGGTCTCTTCCGTGGTCCGGTAATTGATGCGCAACTTGCGGCTACGCCCCACGATCTTGATCCCGCATTGCCCCAGGACCACTCGATGCCGGTAAATGCGCTGGTGGCCGTCGCCCACAATGAAGATGTCATTCTCCCCTCCAGGAACCATCTGACGGACCAGTTTGAAGGCCTGGGTGCCCATGTCCTGGGCTTCATCCACGATCACCGCTTTGTAGGGCAGCCCCATCTTCTTGGACTCCAGGACATGCCTGGCATCGCGCATGGCGTCGTCCGGTTCCCGCCAGCCCTGATCGTTCAAGAGCAGACGGTACTCTTCGAAAACAGGCCAGACCGCCTTGCGGGCCTTGCGGCTGAGAGGCACACCCCGGCCCTTGCGCGAGGCCTTACTGTACTCGGCAAAGGTGGTTACCCCCTGGGGTTGGAGCACACTGGCCCATTCTTCACGATAAAAAGAAGCTGTCAGAGCCGGTTCCTCCGGGGCCGCTGCCAAGGACTGCTCCCAGAGTGGTTCGGTCTCTTTGTCATAGATATTATTCAGGCCGCTGTCGAGTGGGAGGCCAAGCTGGATATCAGCGAGGTTCAGGCCAACGCGGAAATCGTTTCCTCCTTGGCCGACTCCATCGGCAGCGCCTGGGAATCGCTGGGGAACTCGCTCTCTTCGGCCTACGAGGCCTGGTCTGACGCGGAAGGGTTTTTCGATGAGTTCGACGCCCGCCGCTGGATCGAACAGGAGTTGGCCCAACAGGAAAGCCTGTTGCAAATGCAGAGTGCGCTGGTCGACGCCCAGATAGCATACATGAACGCCAAGACCGACGCATTACGGGACCAGGAGGACATCATCCAGATCGACGGAGCGGGCCTGCAGCCTCATTTGGAGGCATTCATGTGGGAGATCCTGGCCGCCATCCAGACCAGAGTCAATGAGGAAGGCCTTGATATGCTGCTTGGCGTGGACGATGTGACGTTATGAGGGAGGTGTGACATGCAAATTTTTGAAATGGATAGCAAAGATTTTGAACTTTGCCATATTTGCGGGGAAAATAGCTCAGGCAATATCCACACCTGGGCTCCGAAGAACCAAAAGGATTTGAACGTACCCGAAGGAACAAAAGTTGTTCTTGCCCTTTCCCTCTGTGCTGAATGTGAACGGAAGGCTCAAGAGGAAGGAGTTCCTTTTTTCAAGAGAATAGTGGTTCGAGGTATGGTCGAAATCGATCAGCATTTACAGAAACGAACAAAGTGGCAAAACAGCTACGGCTTGCAATGAAGGGCCAGAATTTGATCACTGAGGGAACAGTTGAGAAAAGCCTTCACCAAACAGGCAGGTCCCTGACGAAACAGTGGGATACGCCGACTTCTATGCCGTAATCGAGAGACCGCGAAGGGGGAGGGTGGAGAAATAGCTACTCGAAAGTGTACCCGCAAAAGCGGCACTTCTTGGCCTGTTCCTGGACCATCTCTGCACATTCCGGGCATTGCTTGTTTGCCCTGCCGGGTTCCGGCTGCATCTCCCGGCCAAGGAAGTGGGCCACGGCAAACCCGAGCAGACAGGCCAAAGCCATGGCGATGGCTACCCCGCCGGTCAGGGTAGTGACTATTCCGCCGCCGACCACCGCTCCAGCCTTAGCTGCCCCGGATCCGCTCGATGTGGCCACTGCGTCAGAGACGGCTTTACCGGAAAAGATCATACTGGCCGGGATCAGGAATAGCCATTCGGCGGCACCAAGCAGAAACCCCCGGGAAAAGACCCTGGAAAGCGAATGGGCATTTCGTTTAATAATGTAGGCGGAAAGAATCCAGCCGCCAATCAGAAAGAAACCGACGAAGACAGGGGAAGGGGATGATTCGGTGGAGGCGAAAACCAGGGCCGCCATAAAATAAATCAGGATGCCGGAAAAAAAACCCATGATGATTGAGACCAGGGCCTTCATGTTGCCCCCTTGTCAAAGTTATATTGTGTTTTCAGCCTACTGCCGGGAGAAAGAGAATGTCAAGGGGGTTTTTGGATTAATCGCACTTGCCGGGATGGGACCTACCGGAGTTGGAGTGCCTCCGATTGACGGTCATAGCAACCAAGCTCCGTCGGGGTGGATCGTCAACGCTGTGAAAACTTCGAGGACTACCTGAGAAGAGCACTGGCAGTCATGCCTGAAGATTGGCTGGAGATGTATTGAAAAGTTAGATGTTGAAAGCTGTTCAACCCCCGGTGAACCCCGTTGTGAAAAAAATCCGCCTCCTAATTGTCTCCATTCTCCCTATCGTTGTGGCCCGTCTCCAGCAATGGGGGCGGGCAATTTATTTAGGGTTGAAAGTTGCGGTGATATTTTTTTTTACTATGAGGTTATTGACATTACGGAAAAATTTAGTAAGCATCCAAAAATTACTTGACAAAGTTATCTGAATCTAGTTGACTTCCATTTCCTGCCTAGTTAATATATTACTTAACAATGCCGATAAAAGATTTAGCCAGCAGCAAGGATTTGCTTAGAAGGATCCGTTTTTGGGCTAGACGCAAACAAGAATTGCAAGGTAAGTTTTGTAATTGCCCTTCAATTAATAAGCCAGAACTAAAAAAAATTTTGGCTTTATTTCTAAAGTATTATGTACCTACTGGATATTTTTCTGGTAAGTTCCCTGAAAACAGGGAAAAATTTCGAAAAGTGCATGGTGATCTTTATGAAATTAAGTCATACCAAATACGTTTGCTAGGTTTTTTTAATGAAGCTGATTTTATTATAGTATTATGTGTAAGGAAGAAAAAAAATGATTTAAATCAACAAGATATTGATAAGGCACTTAAGAATATAGAAGAATGTAAAAAGGAGATAGGCTATGGAAAAGGAACTTAACGGGGTAATTTTTTATGATGATTTGGCCGAAATTGCCAGCGAACTTGATGAAGAAGAAATTCAATATATGGATTTGATAGAAAACCTATCAGATCAAATCTATGAATTTATGAAAAAACAAAATATGAACAAATCTGATTTAGCTCAATTAATGGAAGTTTCTCGTTCTTATGTGACACAAATTTTACAAGGGAAAAATATTTCAATTAAGACATTGAACAAAATCCTTTATTCTATGGAAGGAAAATTTAATTTCAAAATCATTAAAAAGGATGAGAATATCAGATGGTTCGGTGTTGTTGGCAAAAAAAAACATAATGCTTATAAAAAGAAAGATAATTATTTTTATGGAAGTGAACAAAAGGGAAAAGACCATTATAAGAGGTATGTCAAACTTGAATTGAATGTAGCCTAGATAGATAAAAATAGTATGGATAAAAAGCAATTTAATAAGCCACCAATAAACTTGGATTTTCATTTCTTCTCAAATGTAAATATCGTTGCTAATCAAAATCTTGTTCCAGCAGAGCTTAATTCTGGAGAACATTTTGAAAATTATGATATTGAGACAGAAGTTAATGTTCTGAGAAATGAAAATAATCCCTTCAATTTTCAAATTACTTTAGAAATACATTATGACAACAAAGAATTTGAAAAAGCATATGAATTCGGTTTAAAAATAGTTGGTTTTTTCACTGTTGACGAAAATCAAGATCAGGAACAATTAGAAAAATGTGTAAATGTTCTTGGCCCCTCAATTCTTTATGGGGCTGCTCGCGAGTTTTTGCTAACTATAACTAATAGAGGACCTTATCCACCTGTTTATTTACCAACAGTTTCTTTTGTACCTATTGAGGATAATACAGCAGAAGAGGTATGAAAATTTTATTAATTTTCTTGAAGCCACAGGTATTTCATTATCTGTGGCTTTTTTTTTAAAAAAACCACACAGCATAAAGATACCCCTTCCTCAAATTTCCATTCTAAGCGATTTTTCCCGCCTTCCTTGACCCACACATCCTGGAAAATGTCACAATGGAAAAATCAGGCGGTTGTATCACTTCGGAATATTTGGGGATACGAGGAAATTTGAAAAAATGAAAATTTTTTAGGTGAGAGGGGTTGATGATTAGTACGTTTTTCAGTATAGGTATAGGCATTGGCTTAAGCATCGAAAGAGGAACCACAATGTCAAAAGAAAAAGTTCGGGAAAACAGACTTCGTCGAATGGCTGAAAGGCAAGGGATGAAACTGCATAAGATAAAAAGGCATGACCCTTTGGCTTTAGATTACGGAACGTGCTATCTGGTTGATATCCGGTCAAATGCTATCATTTTTCCTGCCTCTTACAGTGAAACTGGCATTGGAGCAACTGTTGATGAAATAGAAAAATTTTTAACTAAAAGATAGGGAGGGATAAAAATGCCGACTATAGAGGCTCACGTTGTAACTGCCCCACGGCAAGATAGTGATTCCCCTGATGGACCCAAGACAAAAATTTGTCTTGATTCTACTCAAAAAGAAGACGGAATGATCGTGGTTAGTCAGGAATTTTGGAGTGAAGAGGAAGTTGACCCAGCTATTGATTTAATCATTCGACGCTTGACTCAAGAGTTGAAAGGAGCTGGGAAGAAGGCAAAAAAACAGTTTAAAAAATAGCGTATTGCGCAAGGCATTTAAGAATACTTTCAATCTGCTCCGCTGTGGAGCGGGTTATCATATACAGCGGACCTGGCCGGTGGTGACGCACTCGACCAGGCCCTAACCATCAAACACCTGCATAGGAGGTATCCAATGGCTAAGGAACAAGTACAAGAAAACAGCGGCAATGGCAAGAAAGACCGGGAATCTGGGATCCGGGAAAAGTACGGGGACAGAGTGGGTTATCTGCGAGTTGAGGGCTTTTTCGATCAATTCACCCTCTGCATGGGGCCGTTAGAAACCGCCATCGACAAGCTCGGGAATGTTGACGAAAGGATGGGGGAAGCAGCTATCATGTATGCTGCTTATCGGCACGCTTATGACTCACTGAGAGAGATGATCGAGACCCTTGAAAAAAAATTCGACCAGTTGGTTCTGGTACTGGAGCCGGACCACACCCTGTTCTACCACGGCTTTAAAAGTGGCGATGTCCGGGGGATTGAAGTCTGGGAACCTGCATCCCAGCAGGCCGAACAGGAGCAACCGACAGCGGGTACAGTTGTACTACCAAAATCAGAAACCCGCACCGATCAGGGGAATCAGAAAACCCCTGTGCAGGAGCAGCCCGAGTTTAAGGAAGCAATGATGGGATTGTCATACCTTGTCAGCGCAATCAGAAAATTTGCCCATGACATGAGAGACGACGATTCGGAAGGAATGGCCCATGTTTTGGCAAGGCAGGCCAATCAAGTTTTTGAGCAGTTCGCAAACATTGCCGGAGATTCGGGCAAGTAACCAACAGAGGGGCCGGGGGTGATGCCCTGGCCCCTTCTCAGGTCAGGGGGCAATATGCACAACCAAACAATATATGACGTTCGCTGTTCCAAGTGCGGTCAGCAACTCGACTTTCGGGAAACCATGGACGAGGACGGCGATATAATCATCATGGTTGAACCGTGCCCGGCCTGTCTGGAACAGGCCAAGTCCGAGACAGGTGACTTGATGCTTGACGCTAAGATCGCCCTGGAAAGGCTGGAGGATGCCATGGTGAAAAAGGACGATGCCAATGTCCAGACCGTCCATCAATGGCTGATAGAGCTTCAAGACTGGGGTGGTGGAGTGGCGTGAGATCGCCTCCCGGTTGAACGGCGAGAAAGCAGGCCGGGACCATTGAAACGCCGGGAGTGTGGAATCATTTTACTACATGAACAAACAGGCGTGGGGCCTGGGATGAGGCCCGGTCCCTTTTTTATATGATGGCAAAAGGGTAGGATGGTGAAAGCTATGGCTGAAAGTTTCCCCGTGGTTTCCCAAAAGAGACAAGGCAACAAAAAAGGGTTTACCCGATCTGAGCAAACCCTTGATTTTACTGGCTCCCCGGGACGGACTCCCTTCGGCTTCGCTCAGGGCAAGTTCACCGCCGGGTTTATCAATTTAAGTTTCTTATCCTTACGCCAGCCCTTGATCTGGCGCTCTCTGGCGGCGGCCTTGTACTTGTCAGGGTATGACTCCGAGTAGAGCAGTTCGGCCTGGTGCTGTTGCATACGATGATTTAAATCGGT
>JAIPDR010000087.1 GCA_021737615.1 Desulfohalobiaceae bacterium
GTCGAACAGAATGCCGAGGCCTCCCTGAATGCCGCAGATTACGTCTACATCATGCACGAGGGGACGATCAAGGCCGAAGGCACTCCCGCGGACATCAAGAGCTCGCATGAGATCAGAGAGGCCTTCCTGGGCATCTAAATCCGTTCCCTGTCCCGAGGACAAGGAACGTGCCCGCAATTGACCCCTGCATGCCTTCCTGATACTATGATTTCTTTATCAATTTTTAGGCAAGGAGTTCTCATGTCCAGATTTAAAACGGCCCTGGCCCTGATCATGGCGGGATATTTTCTTTTTTCCGGAAGCCTCCTCCTGGCTGCCGAGGAAGAGGGGCCTTCCACGCAGCAGGAAAAAATCAGCTATGTCCTGGGCCACACCATCATCACGAACCTGAAAAAGGATTTCCAGGTTGATGCCGAGGCTCTGGTCAAGGGCGTCGAAGACGGCCTGGCCGGAGAGAGCCTGATGAGCGAAGAAGAGATGCAGGCCACCATGGCCGCCTTTCAGCAGCAGCTGCAGCAGGAGCAGATGGAAAAACAGCAGAAGGAGGCGGCGGCCAATAAGGCTGCAGGCCGGGAATTTCTGGAAAAAAACAAGGAAAAGGAAGGAGTCGTCACCTTGCCGAGCGGGCTGCAGTACAAGGTGCTTGAAGAGGGCGACGGCCCCTCCCCTTCGCCCTCAGACACCGTGGTCTGCCATTATGAAGGCCGGACCGTGGACGGTCAGGTCTTCGACTCCTCCCAGCAGCGGGGTGAACCAGCCACCTTCCGGGTCGACGGGGTGATCAAGGGCTGGACCGATGCCCTCCAGCTCATGGCGGTCGGCTCGAAATGGATGCTCTATATCCCTCCGGATCTCGCCTACGGAGACCAGGGGGCCGGACAGGTCATCCCCCCAGGCTCGACCCTGATCTTCGAGGTCGAGCTCCTGGAGGTCAAAGAAAGCGGGCCAAGCGACAGCCAGGAGGGTTAGGCGCAAGGATAATTCTGCCTGTCTCGGTTGAGCCCGGTTGTTTGACCGCAGCTTGAAAGCCAAATGTTTTCGTTCTCTATCATATGTCAGCTTTGCCTCTGGCAAAGCTGACATATGATTGTTTAATATATTTAAGAGGGTCAACAACGTCCAACAAACTCTTTAGAAGCCGGTCCGATCATGTTTCAGGTGGGGAGGTTGGGGGATATACAGGACCTTGACCACCCCGGGGGACAATTGCTTGACCGGTGTCTCCACATAGGAGTACAAGTAACCGTACATGCGGCCATTCTCTCCTATAACCCGAGAGAATTTAGGCCGATAACTCGGATATGACCCCAAGACCTTGATCATCGACCAAGCCTTTTCTCTGCTGTGAACTATAGTCCACGGTCCCGGCTCGATCTTATTGGGATCATCTTTGGGGTCGAAGAGCATCCCCGAAACCAGACGCGGATTTTGACCGGCATAGTAGACATGGTAGCTGTCAAAGTCCTCCATCAGGGACTGCACCTCGTATTCGCAGTCTGAATAGGCGCACTCCACGCGCAGTGATCCGTATCCGGCACAGCCGGCTGCCAGCAGCAGGAGAACGGAAAATATCAGGCCGATTTTCACCTTGTTGCTTAAGCACATAGCTCCCTCCTGTTCATCCGTTATGATTGAAAAACAGGAATACAGGCCCGGTTTGAAATACCGGGTCTGTATTCGCTTTTAGTATAAAAGAAAAAAGCTCAGGACAAAAGGTGCAAGGGGAGTGAATTTTCGGGGAAGACTAGACCAAAGGAGATCGTATGCCGGACATCCAGGCCATTGTTTCCGAATTGCGTCAGCAGATCATAGGGTTTCGGCGGGACCTGCATCAGATTCCGGAGACCGCCTACAACGAGGAGAAAACCTCGTCCTATGTGGCCGAATGCCTGACCCGGGCGGGCATTCCCGTCCAGACGGGCATCGCCGAGTACGGCCTGCTCGGTCTCCTGGACAGCGGCCGGCCGGGGCCGTGCCTCTTGATCCGGGCCGACATGGACGCCCTGCCCGTCCAGGAGGCCACAGGGCTGCCCTTTGCCTCCAAGCACCAGGGACGGATGCACGCCTGCGGACATGACGGCCATATGGCCATGGCCCTCGGGACGGCCCTGGCCCTGGACAGGATCAAGGATTCCCTCAGGGGATGCATCAAGTTCCTCTTTCAACCGGCTGAAGAGGGTCCGGGCGGAGCAAAACCCATGATCGAGGCCGGGGTCATGGACAACCCCGGGGTGGACTACTCACTGGGCTGTCACCTCTGGCCGGACATCCCCGAGGGCAGCATCGGCGTTCGCCCCGGTCCCTTCATGGCCGCCATGGACAGGTTCGATATCCAAATCATCGGCCAAGGCGGCCACGGCGCCATGCCCCACCTCTGCGTCGACGCCCTGGAAGTCGGCACCCAGGTGGTCGGCGGGCTGCAGCGTCTGGTCAGCCGCAAGCTCGACCCTCTGGGACCGGCCGTGGTCACCGTGGGGACCTTCCAGGCCGGCACGGCCTTCAATGTCATCCCGGGCCTGGCCGAACTGAGCGGGACCACCCGGACTTTCGATCCCAGGGTCTGGGAAACCTGGGAGGAACGCCTGGAAGAGGTTATCAGCGGGATCTGCCGCTCCATGGGCGCAGAATACAGCCTCTGTTTCACCCCGGGCTATCCGGTGACCATCAACGACCAGTCCGTGGCCGAGGTCGTGGCCGGCTGCGCCGGCCGGGTCGTGGGCCGGGACCAGGTGGTCGTACCCGCTCAGACCATGGGCGGGGAGGATTTCGCCTTTTTCCTGGAGCGGTCCAAAGGCTGTTTCTTCGCCGTGGGCGTGGGACGCGAGGGCGGGGCTTCGGTCCACAATCCGCAATTCGATTTCAATGAGGACATGCTCCTTCTGGGGGCTGAGACTTTCTGCCAAGCCGCCTTTGAACTCCTTGGGGTCAGGGATTGAGTTGGAACGGTCCTATTCAAGAGCTAACAGCTGACGGCTGAAAGCTGACCCCCAGGGGCTCAAATATTCAGCCTGCCCTGGCCCGGGCCCGCTTCAGAACCCTCTCGATCTCCTGATCCGCTTCCGCTGTCAAGGAAACCGGCCTGTGTTCGGCCAGGATGGCCTCCAGACGCTGCCCGGCCCGCTGCCCCAGACTCGCATTTCCCTGTTTCTGCCAGGTTTCATAGGTATTGCGGTCCGTGAGGCCCGGGGTCCAGTTCTCCATGAAATGGGTAAAGGTATGCTCGTCCCCTAAAAAGTGCCCGCCCGGACCCACCCGCTGGATCACCTCCACGGCCAGCTGCTCGGCATCGACCGTGATGCCGGACATCATCCGTCTGACCTGCCCGATCATCTCGTCGCACTGGACCAGGAGGTCGAAGGAGTAGGTCAGGCCAAACTCGAGATAGCCCACGTCATGGCAGAGGTTGGTGCCCATGAGCCCGGCGGACAGGAGATAGCTGTAGGCCTCGTAGACCGCCTGTTCGTCACAGAGCTTGGAAGCGCTGCAGCCTGTGAATCCCCAGGTCGGCAGGTGGTAGAGTTCCCGGCCGAGCTGGGTCAGTCCGGCCTGGCCCATGATGGCCTCCGGGGCGGCGTAGGTCGGCTGCATGCTGCGCATATCCATGGGCGAGACCCCTGCCCCGTGCAGGAAAGGGGCCCCGGAACTCTTGAGCTGATGGATGACCAGGCCGGTCAGGATCTCTGCATTGGCCTGGGCCATAGCCCCGGCGATGGTCACCGGGCTGGTGCCGCCAGCCATGATCCCGGGCGCGTAATTGGTCGGCAGGCGGTGCTCCGCCATAAAGAGCAGCTTGTCCAGGGCCTCAAAGGAATGGACCAGGGGCGAGGTTGGTTCGTCGTAGAGTACGAACAGAGGCTTGTGCTGCAGGCTCTCAAGCCCCCCGACCGCGGCGGCGGCCATCTCGGTCTGATCGGCCAGAGATACCCGGTCCCCGGCCGTGATCACCTGGGGCTTGTGGCTTAGGCGCAGCATGTGGGCGTACTCCGTCTGATAGGAGGCCTGCTGGCCGTACATGGGCAGATGCCCCATGGACATCACGAAATCGATGTTCGGCAATGCGTCCACCAGGATGACCGCCTCCTTGACATCCTCTTCGGCAAAGGGACGCCGCCGGCCGCTACGGCTGTCCAGGAGGTTCGGGCAGTCCGACCCGGTCCCGTAGTAGGTGTTTCTGTCCTCCAGAAACATGGCCGGCCGGCCCTGCCGATCATAGACCGTTACCCTGGAGGGGGCAGTGCGCAGCCCTTCTTCAACCAGAGCGCTCGGCAGGTAGACCCTGGAATCGTCCATGACCCTGGCTCCGGCTTTTTGCAGGAGATCGCGGGCCTCCTGGTGTCGGACCACGCTCCCCGTCTCTTCCAGGATCCGCAGCGAGGCCTGATGGATGACCCGCAGCTGTTCCCCGGTCAAATAGGTCAGGGGGCTTCCCCTTAAGCGGCGCTCGTCTTCCTTCATATCCTTTGCTCTCCTTGCTTGGTTTACATCTGATTGATCGCTTGAGCTGCCTGACCAGCTGCGGCAGTATTTTTCGGCCGGGGCAGTATAGGATTTCGGGTTGCGGATTGCAATCGAAATTGGGCTTCGGGATTGCCTCTTCAAAAGCAGTCATTGCAGAAGACAAGATTCTTCTTGATCATCCGCCGTTTTTTTGATCTGCTTCGTCTTCGAATCCTGCAACAAGGCTTACCCCTAAATTCTATAAGGAGTGTCTGCCGTGTCTGATTTAAAACCGTTCTATGTCCGCGACCCCTGGGTCTTCGATCCAAAAGAAAGGCCTAAGGCCCGGGCAGAAATTTCCCCGGGCTTCGCCACCAGGTGCCTGCACGCCGGCTTCGATCCCAGGCAATCCATGGAGGAGTTCCGTTCTTTTGTGCCGCCCATCGTGCCCTCCATGACCTATCCCTACACCAAGCCGGATGAGGTGCCCTGCCCGGTCTACGGACGGACCCGGACCCCGACGAATACGGTTCTGGAAAAGCGTCTGGCCGCCCTGGAAGGGGGCCGGGCCTGCCTGAGTGCAGGCTCCGGTTCCCAGGCCCTGTTCCAGCTCATCTTCACCCTGGCCCGGCCCGGGGACAACGTGGTCACCTCCCTGAACATCTTCGGCGAGGGCTACAAACAGGCAGCCTCCATCTTCCCGGAGCGCTGCGGCCTGCGGTTCAGGTTCGTTAACGACCCAGGCAATCCGGAGGAGTGGGCCTCTGCAATCGACTCGAAAACAAGACTGGTCTGGGTGGAGACCCCGAGCAACCCCTGCCTCTTTGTCACGGACCTAGAGGCCGTGGCCGAAGCAGCCCACTCCAGAGGGGTTCCGCTTCTGGTGGACAACACCACAGCCACCGGAGCCCTGCAGCAGCCCATGAAACTGGGGGCCGATATCGTCCTGCTCTCCTTGACCAAATTCATGGCCGGCAACGCTACGGTCATCGGGGGCGCCATCATCGGACCCGAGGGGCTGATCGAGGACATCCGCTGGAACACAACCGAGTTTGTGGGCTCGATCATGCCGCCCCATGACGCCTGGCTCATGCTGCAGTACCTGGAGACCCTGCCCCTTCGCATGGAGAGACACAGCCGCAATGCCCGGAAAACAGCCGATTTTTTGAGCGCTCATCCCAAGATCCTGCAGGTCAACTACCCGGGGCTTGAATCCCACCCCCAGCACGGACTGGCTCAAAGGCAGATGAATGACTGCGGCGGACTTATGTCCTTCGTGGTCAGAGGAGGCAAAACCGGGGCGGTTGGACTCATGCAGCGCTTCAAACTCATCGTCCAGGCGGTCACCTTCGGGACCAGCCGCAGTATCTGCATGCATCCGGCAACCATCACCCACGAGCATCTGACCCTGGAAGAACGGGAAAAGGCCGGGATCGACGACGGGCTGATCCGCTTTTCCGTCGGCCTGGAGGAGCCGGAAGATATTATCGAGGACCTGGATCAGGCCCTGGCCGGAATTTAGGAAGTTTTAAGATTTACGTGTTAAGTACAGAGCCTTTTCCTGAGAGCTATAATTTGTAAAAAATTTTGGACACCTTATTGTTAATTGCCATACAAGGCCGGAGGCTCTTTGAGGATCTCCCTGATCCCCCGGGCGGTTTCCCTGCCGATCCCCTTTACCCGGATCAATTCCTCATAAGAGGCATCCATCACGGCCTGGACCCCGCCAAAGGTATCCAGAAGCGTTTCAGCCTTCCCCCTGCCGATATTGGGCAGACCCTGAAGCAGGTAAAGCTGCCGTTTCTGCCTCCCCCTTGGTTTGTATCCCGGCCGTTGTAAGACCCCCTTCCGGCAGGCCCTGAGCTGTCTGACTCCAGTCAGCATCAGCCAGGCGGTTTCTCCTGCAGAGGCCGACCGCAAGACCGGCAGTCCAAAGACCAGACTTACCGTGACCAGGGCTCCCTGGACCGCTTCCCTGGAAACCCTCAGTTTGGCTGCCTCCTGCCCCGTGCCCTCGATGACCAGTGCGCTTGCGTACGTTGCGGAGACCAGCCGGCCGGCCTGTTTGAACAGCCTGCCGTCCACGATGGACGCCCCGAAATCGGCCAAGGTCTTACGTTCAACAAGCAACTCCTCGTCCAGGCAGTAATCCCCCACCGGCAGCCGGGTCCTGCGCAGGCAGGTCCCATAAGCCTCCAGGGCCCTGATCACCTCGTTGTCCCCTTCCCGGTCGTCGGCCAGGACAACGGTCCTGCCGCTAGCCTCGTTCATAAAGACACCATTTTATCAAAATTTTTGGTATGATAAAAAAAAGGGATTTCGCTTCGCTGTTTTTTAAGCGAAGCAGAATCCCTGTTTTTTTCTTTGACATTTGATACAAATCCACTTATTAGAGAATTTCTCTATTTGTGTTTTTTTTCACAAGCCGTCAAACAGCAGACCAAGACTTAATGAGGAGGAGCGTTTCTATGGTCAAGCAGATTTTGCAAAGAGTTCACGACTTGTGCCTTGTTCTCGGGGTCCTGCTCGTATCGACCCCGGCCTTTGCCGTTGCCGAAGCAGCGGCGGCAGACCCCGGCGGCGGGAAACCATGGTGGTTTTGGCCGATTGTTCTTTTGTTTTTTTGCTTCATCCTCGGCATCGTCGCGGTCTTGGCCGGTGTCGGCGGGGGGGTGCTCTACGTCCCCCTGGTCAGCGCCTTCTTTCCCTTTCATCTGGACTTTGTCCGGGGAGCCGGCCTGTTCGTGGCCCTGGCCGGGGCCCTGGCCGCCGGTCCTGGTCTTTTGAAGAGGAATCTGGCCAACCTCCGCCTGGCTCTGCCCGTGGCCCTGATAGCCTCGACCTGCGCTATTTTCGGGGCCTTTCTCGGGCTGGCCCTGCCGGTTAACATCGTCCAGATCTGCCTGGGCGCGGTCATCCTCTTCATCGCTGTCCTGCTGGCCACCTCCAAAAACGTCGAACGCCCCACGGTCACCAAACAGGACGCCATCGGCAAGGCCTTCGGCATGTCCGGGATCTACCTGGAGGAAACCACCGGGGAAGCCGTTGAGTGGAAAACTCACCGCACGCTGCTGGGCTTTTTCATGTTCATCATCATCGGGGTGGCGGCCGGAATGTTCGGTCTCGGGGCCGGCTGGGCCAATGTCCCGGTGCTCAATCTGCTTATGGGCGCCCCCCTCAAGATATCCGTGGCCACGAGCAAGTTCCTGCTCTCCATCACCGACACCTCCGCGGCCTGGATCTACTTGAACAAGGGGGCCGTCATCCCCCTCATCGCCATTCCCTCGATCATCGGGCTGATGCTGGGCTCTTTCGTCGGGGTCAGAATCCTGGCCAAAGCCAAACCGAAAATGATACGCTATATCGTGATTGCGGTCCTGCTCTTTGCCGGTCTGAAAGCCCTGCTCAAAGGCCTCGGCCATTAACAGGACAACCGGCGGCAGGCGGTTTCGAATACGATATTGAAAATATAAAAAAATTATGAGGTGTTTTCTATGACCACAGCAGAAAAAAACGTAAAGGCCTCTCCGGAACAGCTCCGCTACGCCAATATCCTGTTCTATGGCGCCTGGTCCGGGATCGCGGTGATGATTATCACCTATCTGATCTACGTTTTTGGAATCCTGTCTCCCCATATCCCCTTGCACGAGGTGCCGAACTACTGGGGCATGTCCGCGGATCAGTACCTGCACGAGGCGGACATCGGTCAGGGCTGGGCCTGGGCCGCTTTGCTGGGGAAAGGCGATTTCCTCAACTTCCTGGGCATAGCCTTTTTGGGCCTCTTGACCATCATCGGGTATCTGACCCTGATCCCGGCCTATCTCAAGAAAAAAGACACGGCCTATGTCACGGTGGCCGTCCTGGAAGTCCTGGTCCTGCTTCTGGCCGCCTCCGGGTTCCTCGGCAGCGGCGGGCATTAAACAGGTTTCGAAATACTTATAAAAAATCCGACCCCCAGAGCCGATACGCTCTGGAGGTCGAATTTTTTAATCGTCGAAATCCCCTGCTTCCCCTTTGTCCGAGGCAATGCTCCCGGCCCGCTCGATGATCTTCTCTTTGGTCCACTCGGCCGGATCCTCCAGCCTGGCCGCCGTAGTACCCGGATCATACGATCCCGACTCCAGGATGTCTTCATAGACCAGGGGGGCGGTATCGGCCGTGTTGAAGACGTTGACCAGCATATCGTAGACAAAGTCTTGCACTGCCTTGACCATCCGCTGCCGTATCTCCCTGGGCTGACCCAGGAGCCTGTTTTCAAAAGGCAGGTTCAACCACTTGTAATTGTTGCGGCTCCATCCTCTTTCCCGGGCATAGGCGGTCATCTCTTCCCAGACTTCGGAGGACATGCCCCGGCCTTTGATCTTGGAAAACTCCCCGTTCTCATTGACGATGGCGTTGCCGTAGTCATTGACTTCGACCCCCCAGGAGACCATCTGCAGGGCGGTGGCCACGTTGGCCTTGGTGGTCCTGGTCCTGGTCGCGATCTCCTTTAGTCGGTCCGAAGAGTTCCCGGAAGTGCCGTGCTGGGCCCCGTTGACCTTGTATGGAGCCAGGGCCTGATGTATTTCCCGGGTCAAGTCGACCTGGATTCCCTGGCCGCTTTCTTCCAGTCCATGGGTCGAGCCGTTGTTCAGGGCGATCCAGTTGGGGAAAACAGAATGGGCGTTAAGCCCCCTGATCAGGAAAAGGGCCTCTTCAACCGTGGAGATCCCTGTTTTCCCCTTGATTTCTCCGACCTCGGTCTCCAGGCTGGCCCACTGCGGTACGGTGGGAATCAGATCCAGGCTGGTCAACAGGTTCTGATCATCCGGCATATGCGAGGCGTCTATGGCTATGGAGGTGATCCCGGAATCAAAGAGTGAGGGGATCTCCGTCCTGGCCGGCTCTATATCGCTCTGCTTCTTGATGCCGTAATGGTCTCCGTGCACGGCCACAGGTACGGTGATACCCAGTTCGTTGCAGGCCGCATCCACCATAAGGGCCATATTCCAGAGATTGACCGCGCAGTACCCTTTGGCCCCCCCTTCTGAGCGGGCGATTTCAATGATCAGGCCGGCATTGGCTTTCTGGGCCCCCAGCAGGGCCCCCCTTAAGACGAAGCTGTTCCTGGCGTTGGCTGCCATGGCCACGGCCTGTCCTTTTCGGGTCATGGCCCGGTCGATGTATTTTCCACTGACAATGAGGGCCCTGGAGTTGGGGAAAAGATGCTGAATATTCGGCGGACGACCTGTTTCCAGGCACCGATCAAAATCTGTCTTGGAGATTGCCGCGCTTGACATAACCGCCTCCTTTGGTTAGAGGTTCGAGAAGAGGTGAATTATATTTCCATAAGTCTTTATCAGCAACCACAACCCGGTTATCGTATTCGCCATGCCCATTTACGAATTCTACTGCCCTGATTGCCACACGATTTACAGCTTTCTCTCGCTCAAGGTGGACACCGGGAAAAGACCCGACTGCCCGCAATGCCGCCGGCCCGAACTGAGCCGGCAGGTCTCTCTCTTTTCCATCTCCAGGGGGTTGACTGAAGACGATGACACTTCGGGCCTCCCGGATCTTGACGAATCGAAAATGGAGCAGGCCATGCGGATGATGGAACAGGAGGCGGACAGACTCGACGGAGACGATCCCGGGCAGGCGGCCCGGTTCATGAAGAAACTCTGCGATTCCGCCGGTCTTAAAATGGGTCCGGGCATGGAAGAGGCCATGCGCAGGCTCGAAGCAGGACAAGACCCGGAACAGGTCGAGGCCGAACTCGGCGACGTCCTGGAAAATGAAGACCCCTTCTTTGCTTCCGGAAAAGGCTCATTGTCCAGGCTGAGGCCTCCGGCCAAGGACGAGACCATCTACGATCTCTAATAACCGGTCTTGCCCGGCTGCTGGTCAGGATTCGGCCTGCAGCCTCAGGCCGAGCTCGGCTACCCGCCGGCCCAGCTTTCTTCCGTTTTCCAGGCTCTTTTCATCTGGAGCGCCGGTGCAGGCCACTCCATAATGCCCGGTAGCGGACAGAGGGTCGCCGGTGATGACCATCCCGCAGATGAGCATGGCCTGAAGGATGGAGAACATGGTTGTTTCCTTGCCGCCGGTGGCGTCTCCTGAAGTGGCAAAGGCCGCCCCCATCTTGCCTTCCATCTTCTTGCGGATACTGATCAGACCATCGACAACCTGCTTCATCTCTGCAGCCATGGAGCCAAAATAGACCGGCGAACCCGCTATCAGCCCGTCGGCAGAAAGAAAGTCCTCTTTCGTGACCTCACCTGTCGCCTTGAGAACGGTCCTCGCTCCCCGGACTTCCCCGGCACCCTGGGCTATGGCCTCGGCCAGCTTTCTGGTGTTCCCGGTTTTTGAATAGTAGAGCACAAGTATCTGCATACTCCCTCCAGTTTGTCCAGCCCCCAGCTCGACTTCAGGCCGATTTTCAACAGCCGCTGCAAGCAAAGACCGGTTATTTTGCCCGAAAAAACACAGAGTCAGAACGCTATAAGGCCGAGCCGGAACTCAGACCCGATTTTCTACTCCGATATCTCCCGCTTACATCAATCAGCCTATCCCAAGCAGTGTGAGTTTTCAAGGTTGAAATTCAAAATGATCCAAGGTAGTCTGTCACATCTTGAAGGAAATCTTCCCTGATCTGACCCGGATAAACTAAAACGGGCTTTTCGGTTGATCCCGATTTCTTAGGCCACCAAAAGAGCATAAGCTGGAGCAGTATAGCGCAGTGCGCAGTTTCTTTTCTCCGAACCCGGCCCATCCCTTTCAATTGGTCAAATTTCTATCCTGGAGTTCCCTGGTCCTGATTCTGGGCTCGAGTCTCTTTTTGACCTTTACCCTGGGCAATTACGCCAAGCAGGCGGTATTGCAGAAAGACCGGGATTTCGCCAGGCTTCTGGCCGAAAACCTGAATCACCAGATCTACCAGAGATTCAGCCTGCCGACCGTCCTCAGCTTCGGGAAAATCAAACTCAGGCAGAAGTCCCAGTACGAAAGGCTCGACCAGGTGGTCAACTCCACGATCCATGGTTTCAAGGTCATGGAGCTGAACATCTATGATCTGGACAACACTCTGGCCTACTCCATCGGCAGCGAACAGGTGGGGCAGAGTTTCGCCTCGATCAAAGCCCAGGAATATGCCAAGTCAAGGAAAGTCAACTTCAGGGTAGTCAAACAGGACGTCCCCTTCTGGTCTTTTTTGACCTTAAACCTCCCGGATAAAAGTTATGTCCTGGAAACGACCTACCCACTGCGCACGGAACAGAGCCTGGCCCCGGAACATCGCGGCTGGGTCATGGGCATCCTCAGATTCACCCAGGACATCACCGGGGACTACGAAACCATCACCTCCTTTCAATGGATGATCGCCACCGTGGTCCTTATCTCCTCGCTGATCCTCTTTGTCCTTCTGTACATCATCATCCGCAGGGCGGACCGTTTGATTGCCGAACGGATCCAGGAGAAAGAACGCCTTGAACGGCGTCTGCACGAGAACGAAAAAATGGCCAGCATGGGCAGGATGCTGGCCGGCATCTCGCACGAGATCCGCAATCCCCTGGGGATCATCAAGAGCAGCGCCGAGCTGCTGTTCAAGAAGGCCGAACAAGGGCAAAATTACGGCCCTGAGCTGCCCCGGGCCATCTTTGACGAATCCACCAGGCTGAGCGGCACGGTGAACGAATTTTTGGACTACGCCCGGCCCAAGACACCGGCCTTTACCGATGTACGCCTCGATGAGCTCATAACCAGGATAATGGATTTCATCAAACCGGAGCTGGAAAAACGACAGATCGCGATCCATCTGCATCTCCCGGGAGAGATCTGGATTCAAGGCGACAGCGACCTCCTCTACCGGGGCGTGTACAACCTCCTGATCAATGCCATGCAGGCCATCGGGGAATCCGGGGCCATCAGCCTCAGCTGGTCTCATCAAAACAGAACCCTGCTCATCCGTGACTCCGGGCCCGGATTCGATCCCTCCCTGAAACGGAAGTACATTGAACCGTTTTACACCACCAAGGATCAGGGCACCGGTCTCGGCCTGGCCATCGTCAACAACATCGTCCAGGCCCACGGCGGTTCCCTGGATTTCTTCAACCCGCCGGAAGGCGGCGGGGCGGTGGCCATGCGCTTCCCTGAAGAATAGATTCACGGCTCCAGGGTCACGGTTAATGAAGATTCTTCGCTCGCCTCCAGTTAAATGCACTTCACTTAGGCCAACTTCCGGTATGAAACCTCTTCTGCCTTTTCAACCGTGAACCTGGAACCATAAGCTCACATGCAGCCGCAGACACAGTCTCCGAATTCTCGGCAGCCGCATTCCTGACTCCCTGGCATGCCCCGGGCCAGGTCCGCGGTGACCCTTCCCTCTCTGATCGCCTTCTCCACCGAGGCCACGGTGATCGCGGCGGCCTCATCCCAGCCGAGGTGCTCCAGGAGCATCCCTCCGGAAAGGATCAGGCTCGAGGGGTTGACCCGATCCCGTCCGGCGATATCCGGCGCCGTGCCATGGGTGGCCTCGAACAGGGCCAGACTATCACCGATATTGGCCCCTGGCGCCAGGCCGAGTCCCCCGACCTGGGCCGCCAGGGCATCGGACAGGTAATCGCCGTTTAAGTTGCTGGTGGCGATCAGGTCGTAGTCCCGGGGATTGATCAGGGCCTGCTGGAACATGTTGTCCGCAATCCTGTCCTTGATCACCAGGCGCTCCTCGCCTGGGGCAGCTTGCTCCTCCCGGACGCACCTGCCCCCGAACTCCCGCTCGGCCAGTTCATAGCCCCATCTCCGGAACCCGCCTTCGGTGTACTTCATGATATTGCCCTTGTGCACCAGGGTCACCGAGCGTCGGTTCTTTTTCAGGCCGTACTCGATGGCCTTGCGCACCAGGCGCTTGGACCCGGATTCAGTCATGGGCTTCAGACCCAGGGCCGCGGCCGGATCGATCTCGATCCCGAGCTCTTTGCGTAAAAAAGCGATGACCTTTTCGGCCTCCGGGCTTTTGGCCTCCCACTCGATTCCGGCATAGACATCCTCGGTGTTTTCCCGAAAGACGACCATATCCACCAGCTCCGGGCACTTGAGGGGGGAGACCACTCCGGGGAAATACCTGATCGGCCTGATGCAGGCGAAGAGGTCGAACATCTGCCTGAGAGCGACGTTCAGGCTGCGGAAACCGCTGCCCACCGGCGTGGTCAGCGGGCCTTTGAGGGCCACGCTTGCTTCCTCCCGCAAGGTCATTAAGCTCTCTTTAGGGAGTGAATGCCCGGTTTTCTGCCTGGCTTTCTCCCCGGCCAGTACCTCTTCCCAGAGCAACTGCTTCTGCCCTGCATAGGCCTGCTGCACGGCCCGGTCCAGAACCAGCCTGGCAACCCGCATCACTTCCGGCCCAACCCCGTCGCCTTCGATGAAATAGACTTTTTTCGTTTCCATGATTGCTCCGATATTTATGGTCGTCATAAATAAGTGTTCAAAAAATAAGCCCCTTTTCCCGGGAAAAGGGGCTTCGGGTTTCTTCAGGTTAGATAACGAAATCGGGTACCAATTCGCGTCCCAACAGTCTCGAAAAGATCACCGATTGTCAAACTGGCAGAGTATTCCGTGCAACTGCCTCACATTGACAGCGAATTGGTATTAAAGCTCGAGCCAGGAGTCGGAGTACAGGGACTTGCCCATGAGAACACGGGTCGTCTTCACGTAGTCCCCGAGCTCCTTGGACAGGGAGTTGATATCCGGTTCATCCCCGTCCACGGTCTTGGTGATGACCTCGACGATGTCCGGACGCTTGCCCTTGGCGATGGCGGTCATGGTTTCGTCCAGGGGATCGGTGATGATGGACTGCATGCCGACTTTTTCCAGCATCACGGCATAGGTCTGGTTCAGGACCGGCCGGAGGTGTTCGGGGGCCCCGTTGGACACATTGGACAAGCCGCAGGTGGATCTGACGCCGGGCGACATGTCCGGGAGCATCTCGTAAAAGGCGATCAGCCTCATGGCGTGTTCCTGCTGGACATTGAGCGGGGTCACGATGCCGTCCACCCAGATCTTTTC
>JAIPDR010000088.1 GCA_021737615.1 Desulfohalobiaceae bacterium
GCCGAGGTCGTAGTTGAGGGCCGGGCCGACGTAGTCCGCCACGTCGATGGTCCCCTTGTCCAGCGCCGGGAAGATCTCGCTGCCGGGCAAAAGGGTGGTCTTGGCCCCGGCCTTGGCGAAGAGCTGGGCGACCATGCCGCCCGGGACCCGCATCTTCCTGCCCTTGAAGTCTTCGATGGACCGGATCGGGACCTTCGAATGGATGATGTTCGCCCCGTGGTGGATGGGGCCGACATAGAACATGCCCTGTTTGGCGAAAAGCTCCCGGGCCAGTTCCAGGCCGCCCAGGGAGTAGTAGAACACGTCGAATTCATGGGGGTTGCGCAGGCCCAGGGGATAGGAGGTCAGAAAGACCGAGGCCGGCATGCGGCCGGCCCAGTAAATGGTGAAGGGATTCATGGCCTGGAGCACGCCGTTTTTGACGGCGTCAAAGAGCTGGAAGTCGCCCACGACCGCTTTGGCGCCGTAGGGTTCGAAAGCCAGTTCGCCGCCTGTCTTTTCGATGATGCTGTTGCACCAGTCTTCGAAGATTTTCAGACCGATTCCGCCCGGCCAGGAGGTCTGGACCTTCCAGGTCGTGGTTTGGGCCTTGGCGGTTTTGATGTTGAACAGGGAAACCCCGGCCGCTGCCGCCCCGGCGGTCAAGGCCGAGTTTTTCAGGAATTTTCTGCGGGACGTCGGCTGGGTCTCTTCCTTTTGGCTCGTTTTCTTTTGCTTGGTCGTCTTCTTGCTCATGCCACCCTCCTTCAGGTTGTAGGTGTTTGAGGTTAAAAAAGAAACACGTAACCTCTCAAACATTTTGTTCTGACGGTTAAACCTCCTTATCAGTTTTAGTGGTTTTGTAAAAATAGATGTTTTTTGTTGACTGCCTGCTATAGTATCCTCTAAGTCAGCGAGTGTATTCGGTAATATGGACTTACCGTATAAAGTTCACGATTGTCAAGTAGATTCAATAAAAAATTTCAAAAAAGGATAGCGCTAGTTTCCGGGGCTTGAAGCGAACGATGCCTGCTGCAAAGTAAAATCTTTTCGGGGCGGGGTTCAAGCCCCGGAAACGATTTGTATCCTGCCTTTACTGCGGAGATCTTGTCACGAGGGTCTTCCGGTCCTTGGTTATTTACACGGTATTTTAGTAAAAGATGTCAATGGAGTCAAGAGCTTTTGGCGCCTGGAAAGAGACTGCCGCCGCTGATGCAGGTCTAGGGCGGGTTTTTCGGGTCCTGCGGATCGGTTTCTGGAATGAAAAAAGACCCTTGACTTTTCGAGCAGGACATGGAAAAGTTTAGATATCAGGGTAAGTTTATTCGACCATCTTACCCTCAATATGAATTTTGTAAAGGTTTGTCGCTTGACAGGTTTGAGAATTCTTCATTATGGTAAGTCTGTTCGACCATATTACCAATTTGTTCTCAACTGGATCGTTAAAATGACAAGGAGGCAGGATGGCTAAGTTTTTCGAATATCAGGGAAAGGAGCATTTCCGGAAAGCGGGCATTCCGATTCCGGAAGGCATGGTGGTCAATACTCCTGAGGAGGCTCGAGAGGCAGCCGCCAAGCTGGCCAGACCCGTTGTCCTCAAGGCCCAGGTCTGGGCCGGGGGCCGGGGGAAATCCGGAGCGGTCAAGTTTGCGGATACGCCGGATGAGGCCGGACAGGCTGCAGCCGACATCCTGGGGATGGAGGTCAAGGGATTGGAGGTCAAACAGGTCCTGGTGGAAGAAAAGCTCGATATCGTCCAGGAATTTTATGCCGGGGTGGTCATCAACTCGGCCCAGGCGGTCCGGGGACCGGTCTTGATGTTCAGTCCTGAGGGGGGCGTTGATATCGAATCCGTGCCCAGGGAAAAGATCGCCATGAAAAACGTGGACATCATAAAGGGGCTCATGCCTTATGACACCCTGAACATGGCCGTCTCCATGGGAGTCAGAGGCAAGATCCTCCGGCAGGTGGCCGATGTAGTCTTCAAGCTCTTCAAGCTTTTTCGGGAGTTGGACTGCCGGACCCTGGAGATCAACCCCCTGGTCTTGACCAGGGACAACAGGGTCATCGCCGCCGACTGCCGGATGGCCGTGGATGACCAGGCCCTGTTCAGGCATCCGGAGCTGGGAATCAAAATCGGGCGCGAGTTTTTGAAAGAACCCACCGAATTCGACCTCATCGGCTGGTCCTTTGAGGAGAGCGATTTTCGGGGCACGAGCTATGTAGCCGAAATGGCTCCACCGGAGGAGGTCAAAAAAGGTGGCTATATCGGCTTCCACGGGATAGGCGGCGGTGCGGCCATGCTGGGCATGGATGCCGTCAACCGGGTGGATCTGAAGGTGGCGAATTTTGCCGACACCAGCGGCAACCCCACTGCATCCAAAGTCTATCGGGTGGTCAAGCTGATCATGTCCCAACCCGGCATCGAGGGTTATTTCCTGGCCGGCTTCATGATGGCCAATCAGGAGCAATGGCATCATGCCCACGGTATCGTCAAGGCCCTGCGGGAAGAGCTTCCGGAAAGACCGGGGTTTCCAGTGGTTTTGCTTTTGTGCGGCAACAAGGAAAAAGAGTCTCAGGAGATTCTGAAGGAAGGCCTGGCCGGTCTCAACGCCAGGATCGAGGTCTATGACCGGGAGCATGTCTATGACTCGAATTTTATTGGCGGCCGCTTGCGGGCCCTGGTCGACGAGTACAGGCAAGAGACAGGGGCGGCCTGAACCGAAACCGGCCGGGGGCGGGACGGTTCACAAGGGGACCTTCCTGCGGGCTCTTTCCGGCCCGGGGTCTGGCCAAACTGCAGACAAACAGCAAGCGAGGAGTTATAAATGGAATTCCATGAAAGAACAATCAAGGTCATGATCGATCATTCCAAATGTGAGCAGTGCTCCACCAAGGCCTGTGTCGAAGCCTGCAAGACGTTTGATCGGGGCATACTGACTCTCAAGGACGGCAAGCCCACGGCTGAGGGGAGCCCGGAAGAGCTGGCCCGCAGAGGGACCGAATGTCTGGCCTGTGAATATGAATGCTGGTTCAGGGGGAATGGGGCCATCAGCATCGAGGTGCCGATTGAGGGCCTCAAGGAGTACAGGGAAAAACACGGGACCGCTTAACCATCTAAAATCACAACCATTTGAGTAGGGGGAGAACGTGTCAATATTATTGGATAAGGATACAACTGTCATAGTTCAGGGAATGACGGGACGGGAGGGGACGCTACGGTCCGCCTTTATGAAGGGTTATGGAACCAGGATCGTGGCCGGAGTGACCCCGGGACGCGGAGGAGAGGAGGTCCACGGCCTGCCTGTCTATGATACGGTGCAGCAGGTCGTAGATGAAAAGGGACCGGTGGATGCCAGCGTGACCTTTATCCCCGGACCGGCGCTCAAGAGTGCAGTCTATGAAGCCATAGATGCCGGGATAAAGTTTGTGGTCTCCCCGGTGGAGAGGATTCCGGTCCACGATGTCATGGACATGGTCCAGTACGCCTTGAAAAACGAGGCCAGGATCCTCGGGCCCGGCAGTCTCGGTTTGATAACGCCGGGGCAGGCTGCCATCGGCTGGCTCGGGGGCAGCGTGGACTGGGCCAATACCCTTTTCGAACCCGGATCCGTGGGGGTCATTTCCCGCAGCGGAGGCCAGTCCGGGACGGTACCCTGGGCTTTGAAGGTAGCGGATCTGGGAATCAGCACGGCCCTGCACATCGGCACCGAGCCTGTCCTGGGTTTGACCATGTCCGATGTCTTGAAACAATACGAGAGGGACCAACAGACCAAGGCGGTGGCAGTCTTCGGTGAAATCGGGGGGAACCTCGAGGAGGAAGCGGCCGAAACAGTGGCCAGGGGGGAGTTCACCAAACCCCTGGTGGTTTTCATAGCCGGGGCCTGGGCTCCGGAAGGCATGCGTTTTTCTCATGCCAGCAGCATTGTCGAAGGAGGCAAGGGCACGGCCCAGGGGAAGATCAAGGCCTTGACCGAGGCCGGGGCCTATGTGGTGGACAGCCCTGAAGACATCGCCCCGAAAATCAAGGAACTGATTCAGTAATCCGGTTTTGGGCGCCCGCTCCCCGACCGGGCGGCCAAAACCGGATTTCGGTAAATCCCTAATATAAAACATTTAATTATATCAGATTTGCCAGAGGCAAATCTGATAAGGAGGAGATTGCCATGCCGGTGATGAGATCAGTAATGTATCTGCCCAGCAATAGCGAGAAAATGATGGGCAAGGCGTCTAGCGTGAAAGCCGACATCCTGACCCTGGACCTCGAGGATTCTGTCCCGCCCGCAGAAAAACCCAAGGGCAGAGAGAAGATCGAGGAATACTTGAAAAATGATCGGGCCAACCAAGCCCCCCGCTTGCTCTACGTCAGGATCAATAACTGGGAAACCCTGATGACCAACGACGATCTGGAAGCGATAGTCCGTCCCGGTCTTGACGGGGTCTGTCTGGCCAAATGCGGTGATGCGGACAATGTCAAGCGCCTGGACTGGAAGCTGGAAGAGCTGGAGCAGCGCAGGGGCATGGAAGTGGGCAGCGTGGCCATTCAGCTGCTCATCGAAACCGCCAAAGGCGTGATCAATGCCTATTCGGCCGCAACCGCCAGCCCCAGGGTCAACTCCCTCATCTTCGGGGCGGTGGACTACACCAAAGACATGCGGGTTACCCTGACCTCGGAAGGGCAGGAACAGTTGTATGCCCGCTTCCATACCGCGGTAGCCGCCAGGGCCGCTGGATGCATCGCCATCGATTGTCCCTTTGTCGCCTTTCAGGACATGGAGGCCTTTAAGGAAAACACCAGGGAAGGCCGGCAGATGGGATACGAAGGAAGGATGCTCATCCATCCGAGTCAGATCGAACCCTCACATGAACTCTATACCCCGAATCCGGAAGAAGTGGAATGGGCCGAAGGGGTCAAGAAAGTCTTTGAGGAGGAAGGCATTGCCAAGGGTGCAGCCGCGGTGACCTATAAGGGCAAGATGGTCGATACCCCGGTCTATGAAAACGCCCTGCAGATCTTGAGGACCATGGAAGAGATCAGGGCCACGGATTCCTGATATCCGGCCCGGAGCTTCCGGGCGAATCGCCCGGAAGCTCAAAACCGGGTACGGGTACGACTGCTTTTTCAATCTCCGAGGATGAAGAGAAAGGACAGGCAAAGAGATGTTTGTCGGTCCTTTTTCTGATTCAGACCGGATAACCAAGCCGGAGGAGCCATGAAAATCATCGTCGCTGGACAAGGTCCTTTCGGCGAAAAGGTCCTTGAAGGCCTTCTCCGGAAGGGGGAAAAGATTCAAGGAGTCTTCTGCCCCAGGGGGAGACCGGGAGAGGCGATCAAAACCCTTGCCGCTGATTCGAAGATTTCAGTCTTCCAACCCAAGCGGATGAAAGACCCCGAGGTTCGTGAAGCCTATCTTACCCTCGCGCCTGATCTGGTGGTACTGGCCTTTGTCACGGACATCCTTCCCAAGGACCTTCTGGACATCCCCGGGCAGGGAACCATTTGTTACCATCCGTCTCTGCTGCCGAAACACCGCGGGGCCAGCAGCATCAACTGGGCCATCATCCAGGGGGAGACCAAGACCGGATTGACCATCCTCTGGGCGGATGCAGGCATCGATACCGGTCCTATCCTCCTGCAGCGGGAAGTAGTGATCGAGCCGGAGGAGACCACGGGGTCGCTCTACTTCAACAAACTCTTTCCCCAGGGAGTTGAAGCCGTGGCCGAGGCCGTGGAAATGGTCAAAAAAGGACGAGCCCCGAAGATTCCTCAGGACGAGAGCCTGGCCACGTACGAGCCGCCCTGTGACGACCGGGTGGCCGGAATCGACTGGGCGAAGCCAAGCCGAAAGATTTTCAATCTGATCAGGGGCTGTGATCCCCAGCCCGGAGCCCACACCACCCTAAGGGGTCAGAAAGTCAGGCTTTATCAGCCCGCTGCTTTTCAGACGGCAGAGCCTGGGATATCCGGCGAGATCCTGTCCGTCCGGGAAAAAGCGCTTACGGTCTGCCTCGGGGAGGCAGTCTGCGTCATCAAAAAGGTCCGGGGAGAGGACGGAAAGAAGTTGGATGGCCAGGAGTTTGCCGAACAGGTCGGACTGCAAAAGGGGATGTGCTTTGGATCCTGATGGACATCTTTTTGATTCCTGGCCAACTAGGTACGACCGCTGGTTCGAAACCCCTTCCGGTGCTCTGATCAAGAGCTATGAGAGCCGGGTCATGCTTGATCTGCTCAGACCGTGTTCCGGGGAACTGATCTTCGACGGAGGCTGCGGCACCGGGATCTTTACCCGGGATATCCTTGCCCGTAAGGCCAAGGTCATCGGTGTGGATCTCTCCTTGCCCATGCTGGTCCGGGCAGTTGAAAAAGCCGGCCGCTCCAGGTTTTGGGCCGTTGCCGGCGATCTCCTGGCTTTACCTTTTGCTTCTGGTGTTTTTGACAGGGTCGTCTCCATGACCGCCCTCGAATTCATAGGGAACGGCCGGGCGGCCGTGACTGAACTCTTCCGGGTGACCAGAAGGGGCGGGACCGTGGTGGTCACTACCCTGAACAGTCTCAGTCCCTGGGCCGAAAGGCGCAGGGCCAAGGCCGAAAAAGGAGATCCCTTTTTTCAGCGGATGATCTTCAGGTCTCCGGATGAGCTGAACAATCTGGCGCCGGTAGAGGGAGAACTGCGAACAGCCATACACTTTTCAAAAGACGAGGACCCGGCTCTGATTCCTGATATTGAAGAGGACGGCCGGCAGAGAGGACTGCTGACCGGAGCCTTTCTGGCTGCCGGCTGGGTCAAGCCCTGATCCTGGATTGAAAACACAGAGCATGAAATATTGCTATCCAAGGGAAAACAGAATAGACTGCTTCGGTAATGATTGCATTTGCAAAGACATCTTGTGACCCCCTGTATTCGGTGTCTGTTCGTCTCAAGAAGTCGAGTTGGATGAGTAGCCTGCTATGAAAAATATCCAAAATCAAAATAGCATTTCAGCCAAGACCATGGAACCTTATATGACACAGACAGTATTCAAGCCGGTCAAACAGGAGAAGCTTTCCGTCAAGATCGCCAACCAGCTCAAGGAGCATATCCTGGAAGGCAAGATCAAACCCGGGGAAATCCTGCCTCCGGAAAGGAAGTTGATGGAGCTTTTGAATGTCAGCCGCCCTTCTTTGCGGGAGGCACTCAAGTCTCTTGTGGGTATGGGTTTTTTGGAAATCACCCAGAACAACCGGACCATTGTCAAGCATCTGGCCACCAGCAGGTTCATCGACCCTTTCGATCACCTGCTCAAGGAAGATGTCAGAACTGTTTTCGAGCTGGTAGAGGTGCGCAAGGCCATTGAATCCTGGAATGCCTATTATGCGGCCAAAAGGGCCTCAGAAGATGATATCCGGATTTTACGGGAGAGCGTAGAGTACATCAAGACCCATCTGGAAGACGAACAGGACATCAAGGGGGATGTGGACGCGGATTTCCATATGGCCATTGCCAGAGCCACCCAGAACAAGATCCAGATGCACATGATGTTCTCCATTTCCGATGTCCTGCGGCAGTATATCTGCACCCACTACGGCCGGATCAGTAAACAGGACATCTACGAACAGCACGCTGCCGTGGTCAAAGGCATCAGCGAGCATGATCAGGAGAAGGCCAGGATGGCCATGCTGGAACACATCGACTATGTGGATAAAAAGGTCAAGGAATCCTTGACCGAAAACGCTTCCCTCGGCAAGCAAAAGGATTTGCGGTCCCTCTTTTCAGGTTGAAGACAGGCTGAAACCCGACAAAAAAAGCCGGCCCTTCACTGGGCCGGCTTTTTTTGTACCTGGCTTTATTCACATTGGAGTTCCTGGTTTGCCGTCTTGTTGCAGGACCAGGGTCCGCTTATCCCCCGCCCAGGACCGACAGAAAGACACCGGCCGCCACGGCCGATCCGATTACCCCGGCCACATTGGGCCCCATGGCTGGCATGAGCGGGTTGACCCGGCCCATGGTTTCCTTGGAGACGAAGGTCTGGACCACCCTGGCGGCCATGGGCACGGCAGAGACACCGGCCGCCCCGATGCAGGGGTTGATTTTCTTTTCATCGGACAAAAAGAGATTGATGAGCTTGGCAAAGAGCAAACCCCCGGCCGTACTGAAGCTGAAGGCCACCCCGCCCATAATCAGGATGCTGATGGTTTGCCAGTTGAGGAAGTGTTGGGCATCCATGGTCGCGCCCACGGTCAGCCCCAAAAAGATGGTCACGATGTCCACCAGAGGGCCTCCGGCGGTCTTTTTCAGTCGTTCGGTCACCCCGCTTTCCCGGAGGAGATTGCCGAACATGAGCATACCCATGAGCGGGGCGCAGGAGGGGATGGCCAGGGAGGCCAGGGAGCCGGTAATGATCGGAAAAAGTATCACGGCCCTCTGCGACACTGGCTGGGCCTGGGGCATGTCGATGCCCCTTTCCTTTTTAGTGGTCAATAAGCGCATGATGGGCGGCTGGATAATGGGCACCAGGGACATGTAGCTGTAGGCGGCCACCGCGATGGGCCCCAGGAGGTGCGGGGCCAGTTTGCTGGCCAGGAAGATGGAGGTCGGGCCGTCGGCCCCGCCGATGATCCCGATGGCTCCGGATTCCTGGGGCGTGAACCCGAACAGATAGGCCGCCCCCAGGGCGGCGCTGAAGATGCCCACCTGGGCTGCGGCTCCGAGTAAGAAGGTGATCGGCCGGCCGAGCAGGGGTCTGAAATCGGTCAGAACGCCAACCCCCATGAAGATGACCGGGGGCAGGAGTTCGGTCTTGATGCCGACCCGGTAGATGAAGTTCATGAGCCCGTCCATGTAGGCCCCCATCTCACCCAGGGGCAGGTTGGCCAGGATGGTCCCGAATCCGATGGGGATGAGCAGCAGCGGTTCGTATCCCTTGGTAATGGCCAGGTAGATGAGCACTCCGGCAATAATGAACATGCCCGCATTGCCGCTAGTCAGATTGATAAAACCCGAATTCTGGATCAGAAGGAGAAATGTGTCCATTGCTTCAACCTTTTGGATTGATAATTTGCGCTAATCCGAATCGAACCGGAACCTTTCTGTGTCTAGCGATACAGACTTCACGGCGGCTTGTTTTTGAAACCGTCTTTTGATTCCGGCGTGGGCGCTATTGTATTTTACATTCGAGCGCTAGTCTCTGGTCTGGCAGATCACGATCGGGATGGACGGATCCACTTCATCGCCGATGCTTGGTTTGATCGCGGTAATCTTGCCGGAAACAGGGGCCAGGATGTCGTGGGTGGCCTTCATGGCTTCTACCTGGGCCACGGGCTGTCCCTGCTCCACGCTGTCCCCGACACTGACCAGGATATCGGTCAGTTGAACAGAGCCGGCAAAGGTGCTGCAGATCTGCACCTCTTCCCCGGATGCGGAAGCCTTTTCTTGCGGTTGGGCCGGCTCTCCTGCCGAGGAAGAGGCCGGGGAGGCGCCTCCGGAAACGGGCTCGACAGTGACTTCAAAGGTCCTGGTCTTGCCCCCTTCCTGGACCTTGCACCTGGTGGTCACCGGACCGGCAGGGAGGCTCGGCTCCGCGGCTTTGTCCGGCTCAGCCGCTTTGGGTGCCTGTTCTTTCTGCTTCAAGGGCAGATCGAGCCTGCCTTTGCCCAGGAGAAACTTCAAGCCCTCGTTGGTGGCCATTTTCTTGCCCCCGACCATAGCCGAGACAACCATGAAGGTGTTCTCTTCGCTCAAGGGGAGGTTGTTCTCTTCAAGGGCCTTTTTGGCTTCGGGAATGGGGTTGATGACCGCCTCAAAGGGATCGTCGCCTTCATAGGGCGGCAGGTTGAGCTGCTTGGCGGCTTTGTCCACCACCTCCGGGTCCGGCGGCAGGGGCGGCCGTCCGAAATAGCCGAGGACCGCCCGGCCGTATCCGGTTTCGATCTTTTCCCAGCGGCCGTAGAGGACGTTGTTGAAGGCCTGGACCCAGTACTGCTGGCTGCCCGGGGTCACGCTGGTCCAGGCCCCTCCGGACTTGACCACCACCGGGAACTCGGAGAGGACGTCGCTGTATTTGTCCATCAGTCCGGATTTGACCATCATGTGCACGTTCGGGCCGATGGCTCCCCCGGGCATGGGAAAGCTGACCACCCTGGCATCGGCGGTCGTGGTCACCGGGTTCCAGGCATAGTCCTGCATGAGGTCGTTTAGCATCTCTTCGATGGTGTGCATCCGGTCCACATCGATATCCAGGCTGTATCCCGTGCCCTTCAGGGCATGGGCCATGGAGCGGACATCCGGCTGGCAGGTGCCGCTGGCCATGGGCCGCACCGAGAGGTCGATGCAGTTCACACCGCCCTCGATCCCGGCCAGATACTGGGAGACCGCCATGCTGGCTGTGTCGTGGGTATGCAGCCAGAGCTCCATTTCAGGTGGAATGATCTTGCGAATGGCCAGGGCGGTCTCGTAGCAGGTCCGGGGATCCGTGGTCCCGCTGGCGTCCTTCATGCAGATGCTGTCGACCTGAATATCGGAAGCCATGATCTTTTTGACGATGCCGGCATAGAACTCCGGGGTGTGGACCGTGTCATCGGAAAAGGGGAGCCCCATCATGGATACGCAGACCTGATGGTGCATGCCGGCCTTGACGATGGGCCGCCCGGTCTTGATCAGGTTGTCCACGTCGTTCATGTAGTCGAAGTTCCGGTCATAGGTCGTTCCGTATTTGGCCATGAGCCTGGCCTGCATGTCGAGGACCTCCAGGGTCTGGGTGGTCAGGGTCACCCCGGAAATGGAACGGGTCAGGATCTGCAGATCCGGATCCGGACCGACCGCATCCCGCATGGCCTGCATGGTCTCAAAGGGGTTTTCGTTGAGGTAGAACAGCGGGGCCTGATACCTGGCTCCGCCTCCAAACTCCATGTGCCTGATCCCGATGTCCCGGGCCGCGGTTTTCATGGCCGGCAGGTAATCGTTCAGCCGGACCTTGCCGCCGAAAGCGCTCTGCAGTCCATCACGAAAGGGCATGAATTGAACCTTGATCTTCTGTGGAGTCTTTGTGTGAATCATCCTCTTTTCCCCCTGCTGTTTATTTCCTTGATCAGGCTTATCCTGTGCCCGGGATGGGTCACGGAATAGGCCGAGTTGATAGCCGCTATCACCGCACTGTCACCGTTTTGGTCCTTATATGGAAAAATCGCTATCAGCCCGCGCATGACCAGGGCGATGATGATCAGCACGGCGAATACCGCCACAAACGACGAAAGGCAGACCAAAACCAGGTTCATTTCCTCCATGCTCACTCCTGTCCTTTAGCTTTTGGATTGGCGGATGGTTCCGCAAGATTTGAGGGTACTACAGGTCTTGCTTTTTACCCCAAAACAAAGCGGATGCGTCAATCCTGTAAAAAAGAATGACTGTTGAACCCCCGCCTTATTCTGGTAAAATGGTAAGACCGTTAAGAAAAACTACAGGATGGGACCGCAGAAGTCAAGAATTTTGAAGGCAAAAAAAAATAATTTGTTTTAGGATGTTAAAGTACAATCGGGTCGTTGCCGCCCATGCCGGATGAACTGTAAGCTTGCAAAGTCTACTGAATAAATATACAGTAAAAAAGTAGCGTATCTGACTGAGGGGGGGATCTTTCACCCTGACGGACAGGTTCCGTGATCCTCGGCCTGGATGAAAAAGAAAGAAATGATCATCGGTCATTACAATCAGGAGGAATTATGCGCAAGTCCAAAGTGTATACAGGCCTGGTCGCGGTTGCTTTCATTGCGATCGCGATCTATTCCTTTCAGACCCTTCAGGGGTCCCCCCTGGCTTCCGGCCTCAAGGGGCTGACGCCGAGACAGGCACTGGCCCGGGCCAACGAATGGCGCTACACACAGCCGCAGGTGTCCAGCCGTGTCACCTCCAAAGAAATCGTCTTCACTTTCCCCGGGGATGACCAAGAGAAGGTGCCTCTTCGCAAAGAGGAGTTGGTCCTGGCCGTGGCCCCTTACGTCAAGCAGACCCATGCCTGAGTGACCCATTCTATCTCATCCTGTCAGGGTGAAATGGCGAATGCAAAATTTCGGGTCAGGGCGGTCAATCAGGCAGGCGAGGTTCTGTTCAGCGGCACCAAGACAACCCTGAAAAACGGTTTCTTTGAAATCTGGCTTCCCAGGGGGCAGTCGATAACCTTATCAGTTGAAAAGGGCCGGCTAGTCTCCGAGAGACGGTTGACCACGTATGACGGCGCCAAGACCTGCCTGACCGATTTCCGGTTGTCCTAGAGGCATGGGGCTGCACCCGCAATCAAAGCCCGGTGCTGTGGTCTCATCGTAATTGAGGCCGGGTCCAATGCCCGGCTCATTCGGCCTCTGTAAAAAACAGGCCCCTGTCCGGCTTCGGCCGGACAGGGGCCTGTTTTTTTGGGCGTGAAATTTTGCTTGACCTCAAAAAATGGTTGACAGAGCCAAATTTTGCGGATAATTTGTAAACACCATGAACGAATTAAGCGGAATAAAAGCTTTTTTGTCTATCCCCAGCAAATTAGTTTTCAAATAACAAAGTGTTGGGTAGTTCCTATTATGAAGATAGTGTTAATTAATCGTCAACCCATAAGGAGGGCTCCCGTATGTCAAGGAAAAACATTTTTTGGATCGTTTTGTGTGTCGCGGCACTCCTGGCCGGCACTTTCGGCGCGGCCACGGCCGGTTCAGAGTTCACCAACGAAGGCAACGGCAGGAAGGGTAAGTATTTGTACCGCAAGAGCTGCCGCTCCTGTCACGACGGCGGTTCGGCCGCAGAGCTGTCCCCGAACAGCCAGACCCAGGCCCAATGGCAGAGAACCTTTGCCAAATATGAGCGGCTGGAATGTGCTGAGGAGTGGAAGAAGCTGGAGCGGGATGATCTGACCGATATCTATACCTATCTCTACGACCATGCCTATGATTCGCCGCAACCGGCGACCTGTGAATAAAGACGACCGGGCGAAATGTAAAGAAAAGGCTGATATGGGCATTGGCTCGAGCCTGTATCAGCCGAAACCATCCGAAGGCAAAGGAGGGTATGCGCATGGGATTGAAGAACCGGCTAGGCAGATGGGCAGCGCTCAGCATCATTCTAGGAATGCCCTGGCTTCTGGCGACGCAGGCCGCGGCCCAGAGCGCCCGGGAGCTGCAACAGGAGATGCAGGAGATCAAAGAGCAGATGCAGCAGTTGAACAACAAACTGCAAGAGGCTGAAAAGAATCTGCAGGAAGCCCGGAAGGAGCAGGACTGGAACAACGAGGATATCGAGGAGCTGAGCCAACGGGTCACGGAAACGGAGAAGCATGCCGCAGCGGATAAGGTCGAGCTCGGCATAGAACTCGAACCCAGGCTCTGGTCCATCCACCTGCAGGACATGCGCACGGCATTTCCGGTCCTGCAGGATTCCTTTCCGGCTATTGAAGACTTTCATGAGACGACTGGGGCCGGCTTCACCGCGCCCCAGGTCCAATCCCTTTTGTCGGGGGGATTCACCGCTCCCCAGATTCAGGGACTTCTGCCGGGCATCGACCAGCAGACCGCGCAGCGGCTGGCCGACCTGGAAAATCCGCCGGCGGCCGATGTTGACAATCATGCCGTCCGGACGCTTAAATTCAGACTGCGCATGGATGCCGAGTACAACGAGCATCTGCGTTTTGCCGGCAGGCTGGCGGCCTACAAGGTCTTCGGGGACAGCGTGGGCATCAATATCAACAAGGGCGGTTTTCAGGACATCTCCTTTGACGGGACCACCGCCAGCAACCCGCATGGGGACGAGATCCGTCTGGAACGGGCCTATTTCGTCTATCAGGACGATTGGGGAGACGTTCCCTGGTCATTTTCCCTCGGCCGGAGGCCGTCCACCGAAGGACCGCCTCTGGAGTTGAAGAAAAACCTGCCCGCAGTGGGCGGCTCGCCGCATGCCCATCTCATCAACTGGCAGTTCGACGGCGGTTCTCTCAATTTCAACCTGGAAGAAGTCGTGGGCATACCCGGTTTCGACATCAAGTTCTGCTACGGCTCAGGGTTTGAGAATCAATACGGGACGGCCAGCGCCTTCGTGGCCGAGCCGGCCACGGAGGACGTCGATTTCTTCGGCGTGATCGGAACCCTCTATGAAAACTATCTCCCTGAATTGGATACCGAACTCGCGGTCAGTTACAATTACGCCTATGCTCCGAACATCACCGACGGCTTCACCGGTCTGACCGTCTTCCCCTTCAACGTGACCAAAGAGAACGATCAATACTTCTTCCAAGCAAACGATCTGGGGGCGGTCTCCAGATTCGAGGCCAGCTCCAAGATCGGAGACTGGCACGCCCTTTCCCTTCTGAGCCGGGCCAACACCCTGGATG
>JAIPDR010000089.1 GCA_021737615.1 Desulfohalobiaceae bacterium
AGCCCTCGAGGCCTGAACAGCCCCTATATGAACCTCATCTCCGGGCCGAGCAAGACCGCCGACATCGAGATGACCATGGTCCATGGAGTCCATGGCCCGCGAACCCTCCACCTGCTGGTCCTGACCGGAGATTTGCCCCTTCCATGAGCGCGTCGAGTCTTTGACCGCTTGTTCGAGAGTTGAACATTGCTCAATGAAGCTTTCTCATTTTGATCCTCTGGCCCTCCCTGGTCCTCTGGCTGCCCAATCTCGTCTATTCTTCCGCCGGCTGAGGCAGTCCCGCCCAAATGCTTTCGACGCTAACGCTTGCAGCTGTTTAAAAAATATCCAGGCAGGCCGGTAAAGCGGATACAAATCACCCACCCGGCCCGGGCCCTGTTATGCCGCACCAGCTAAGCATCCCAAAAACAACCGGATTGCACCTGGCCATCCTGTGGCACAGGGTTTGCTGTGTTCTAGCCATGAAGGTGAGAGTTCTCACGGAGGCATCCCCCAGAAATCCCCCTTGCCTCCATTCATGTATGGATTACCATACTTTTTATGTAGTTTTTTTCCGACAGGAGCACTCATGAATCAACAGACCGAACAAGGCGTGGTTCTCGAAAAGATACCGCCGAACCTGGCCAAGGTCAGGGTCCCCCGGTCCTCCGGGTGTGAGGCCTGCCACAATGAACACTGCTGCGAGCCCTTTGGCGATAACCAAATGGTGATTACGGCTGAAAACGATCCAGGAGCGGAAACCGGGCAGCAGGTCCAGGTGGACTTCGTCTCCGAAGGGTCGGGCAAGGCCATTGCCGTGCTCTATCTCATCCCCCTGGCCGCCATGATCATCGGGGCCATACTCGGGCACAACCTGGAACTCTTCGGCAGGGCAGACGCTTCGGCCGCCCTCATGGGCTTTGTCTTCCTCCTTCTCAGTTTTCTGGGCATCTACGGGTACAACCGCCTGAAATGGTCCAGGGATGTGAGGCTGCAGCCGAGGATCACCCGGATCATTCTCTTTCCAGGAACATCCCGATCCCGTCCCGCCGGGCCGCAGCCCGGAGCAGGAAGGATGTCCGGCAAGAGCTGCCCTCACTGCCACTAAACCGATTATTCACAAGAGGAGGTGCTTTCAGCTATGAACATGCCGTTTATCCCACTTTCCGCCGGCTTGGCCGCCACCGCCCAGTACGGAAGTCCCGGATACGGACACGGATACTGGGATGGCTGGGGACACATGATGCCTTTCGGGGGCATGTTTTTCTGGATCGCCATCCTCATCGCGATCATCATCCTGGTCACCGTGCTCGCCAGGAAGTCCGGCAAAGCCGGCGACAGACCCGCTCCCAATCAGGAATCACCTCTGGACATCCTCAAAAAACGCTACGCCAGGGGCGAACTGACCAAGGAGGAGTTCGAGCGCATGAAACGGGAAGTCCAATAACCAGAGTCCAGCCTCGATCGTCAATCGAGGCTGAACTCTGATTTCCTTAGAAAAGAAAATGGTATGAGTCTCGCATTTCCTTACCGCATTGTTCAATTTTAACCCAAGGAGGATCTTATGAAACGCGCACTTCTCACATTTACCGCCCTGGCATTTTTCCTGATTGCCGGCGGCAGCCTGGCCCTGGCCCAGCAGGAACAGCAGCAACACCAGGTTTACGGTCAAAGCTACGGCCAGGACTATGGCCCCCAGGGCCAGGGCTGGTTCTGCCCCTGGTGCGGTTCAGGGGCCGGCCGGGGCTACGGCATGGGTCCCGGTATGATGAACGGCTGGGGCGGACGCGGAGGCTACGGCATGGGTCCCGGAATGATGCACGGCTGGAGCGGCCGGGGCATGGGTCCCGGTATGATGCAAGGATGGGGCGGACGCGGAGGCTACGGTATGGGTCCCGGCATGATGCACGGCTGGAGCGGCCGGGGCATGGGTCCCGGCATGATGCAAGGATGGGGACGCGGCCAGTATGGCGAGTCCTATGGTCCCTATGGCCAACAGCAGCAGATGGAAGCCCTGAGCCAAAATGAAGCCCAGGGACTGGTCGAGAACTATGTAGCCGGAAACCCGAATCTGAAGATCGGTGAACTGACTGAAAAGGAAGGATTCTTCGTGGCCACAATCGTCACCAAGGACGGATCCCTGGTTGAAAAAGTAATGATCGACAAAGAAACCGGCTGGATGAAACGGGCCTATTAAATCAGGCTCGAAAATGTGTTTGTAAATACTTGCAAAAACAGATAAACTGCGCCATGGCCGCGGGCACTCAGCATTACCTGTGGTCATGGCCTTTTTTGTGCCTTAGACCCTGGCGTGTGCTCCTGCGCTAAAGTGTATTTCCTCTTTTCTTAACCGCGAACCGTAAACCGTGAACACGGAACCCCCTCCCGGAGGTCATGAATGCTGCCCTATCCGAACATCGATCCGGTAGCCGTTCAAATCGGCCCTCTCAAAGTCCATTGGTACGGCCTGATGTATGCTCTGGCCTTTGCTTCGGCCTGGCTGCTGGGACAGAGGCGCCTCAAAACATCCTCATCCCCTCCCCTTACCCGGAAGGAATTCGACGATCTGCTTGTCTGGCTTATTGTCGGCCTGCTGCTCGGGGCCCGTCTAGGCTATGTCCTGTTCTACAGTCTTTCCTATTACCTAGCTCACCCTCTCCAGCTCTTTGCCGTATGGTCCGGAGGAATGTCCTTTCACGGCGGGTTGCTGGGAGTTCTTGGGGCGGCCTTTTTCTTTGCCAGACGGCATGACAAGTCCCTTTTCGGGCTGACTGACTTCATCGCCCCCCTGGCCCCTCTGGGACTCGGCGCCGGACGAATCGGAAATTTCATCAACGGCGAGCTCTGGGGCCGGCCGAGCGACCTGCCCTGGTCCATGGTCTTTCCCGGTCACGGGGCCGGTGATATCCCCAGGCATCCCTCCCAGCTCTACGAGGCGCTTCTGGAGGGAGCGGTCCTCTTTGCCGTCCTCTGGATCTATTCCAGGAGGAATCCGCCGGAGAAGGCTGTCTCAGGCATGTTTCTGCTCTGGTACGGGATCTTCCGTTTTGGCATCGAGTTCTTCCGTGCCCCTGATCCGCATCTTGGGCTTATCGGTTTAGGCTTCCTGAGCATGGGCCAGATCCTGTCCCTGCCCATGATCCTGCTGGGCCTGATCATGCTCCGCCTGGCCCATGCGCGCCCGCAACCACAGTCTTAGTTGACAAGAATCTCATACTCAACCACTCTTCTTTCTCAGCGATGGTTGCCGAACTCTTAGGCCCTGCCATAAACTTTGATATTGCATGAACGAGAATCTACTGCAGTCTTATGGTTTGAAGCCTTTGACGCGGTCCGGGTTCCCCCATTTCACGTAACTACAGATCTCTTTGCCAACATCTAACATTTGGTGAAATTTTTGGACATCTTCATTCTTTCAATAGTTATATGTCAGCCCTGCCGCTTGTCGGGCAGACCGAACAGTTTGATCATTGGAGAAACTGAAGGTTTGTAACAACCGTTCGCCAAGCCTCACTTGATAAAAAGGCAGATTATGGGGATGGATGAAAAGGCAGATGAGTTTTTCTTTTTTGCCCAGCGACCTTCCAGGGCAAAAAGCGCCATCGCTGGCGCGAAAAGCAACCCGGCTCTTGCCGCGACAGCGGCTGGGCCTTCCGCCCGGGGAGCACTTGTCCCGTGAAACAGGCGTCAGCCTCAGCTTGCTGGTTTCACCGGGATCGCCCGGGCGGAAAGAAAATCATCCTCTGCCGTCACTGCCTCCGTCCCAATAATCAAGCGACCGCAGGGAGCGGTTGTTTCATAACAATCCCGAAATTTCATACGAGCACTTCCAGAGGCAGTGCTTACTGGAAAAACCATGTCTTTTTCATACCGTACATTAAGCTTTCTGCTCCTGTTCGTGTTTGCTGGTCTGTGCCCGCCTCTACTGGCCGAAAGCCAAAAGGGAACAACCTCCCAGCAAAACAGTATCACTGCAAATCGGATGCAAAGTTATGGCCCAGAACCGGTCAAAGTAGCCACCCTGAACAACTTTCCTCCCTTTTCCTTCAGGGTGAAAGGCAAGCTCATGGGCTTCACCATCGACTACCTGCATTTGCTGGAACAAAAGACCGGGCTTGCCTTTGAGATCATCGACGGGACCTGGGAACAGAACTTGCGTCGCTTCAAATCCGGTGAAGTGGACCTGGTCACCGCCATCTCCTATACCAAGGGCCGCACCTCATTCACACGCTTTACCGAACCCTATTACATCATTCCCACCGTGGTCTACATTCGGGAAGGCAGTTTTGCCTACCAGGGGGTACGAGACCTCAGAGGCAAGACCGTGGGCATAGAGACCGGGGTGTTTTACAAAGAATATTTGCAGGAATACCCGACAATCAAGATCAGGGAGGTTGAGGACACCAACGAACTCTTAAAGCAGCTGTCCTTTGCCGAGATCGACGCCGTGGTCACCAACATCAATATCGGCAACTACATGAAGAAAAAGCATATGCTGGAAAACGTGACCCTGGCCGGCCGGATCGACATACCGGCGATCAAGGACGAAGATTTGCGCATCGGCGTTCGCCGCGAGTTGCCTGAATTGCATTCCGTCGTCCAGGACGGGATCAATCAAATCTCGCCGCGGGAGTACAAGTCCCTGCAGGACCGCTGGGTCGGATTCACGCCGAGTACAATGCTGCAGGGAAACCTTCTGCCTGAAGAATATGCCTTGATCGAAAGGTACAGGCACAAATACGGCGGATTCCGCCTGGGCTGCCACCCGGCATGGTACCCCATCGATTTCCTTGACTCAGCCAAATCACATGCTGGCATCGCTGCAGATGTTTTCTCCCTCGTCAGCCGCAAGCAAAAGACACCCTTTACAGTAAAGGAGACGGATTCCTTTCATCAATCCCTTACAGCTCTTCAAAGCGGAAAAGCCGATGTCATACCTGCTGTCGTCCCCACAACCCGGTTGCGCGACAAGCTTTCGTTTACCAAGCCTTACCTGTCCCTGCCCCTGGTCATCGCCACCCGGAACAGTGAAATATTTATCAACGATCTCAATTCGTTGGACAACAAGCGGATAGGCTATGTGAAACGCGGGGTCCTGGTCCGGACGCTTACCCAGAACTACCCTCGCCTGAGTTTCTTCGATGCCGGTTCCGTCCGCGAGGGATTGCAGCGGGTTCGGGATAAGCGCGACTTTGCTTTTGTCGGGAGCATCCCGGCCATTTCCTATGCCATCCAGAACCACAGTTTTTACAATATCAAGGTTTCGGGCACCCTGACGGAAACCCTGCCCATCGCGGCGGCAGTGAAAAAGGGCAACGACGACCTGTTAAGGATTGTTCAAAAAGGGCTGAACTCCATCCCGCTGCAAACCCGGGAAAATGTGGTGGACAACTGGACCTCGATCAGGTTTGATGAAAAGGTCGATTCCAGAATTGTCTGGAGTGTGGTTGGAGGAGCGGCCCTGGCGGTGCTCCTGGTCGTTGTCTGGAACCGGAACATCAAGTCCCTGAACACCCGGATTTCCGAGGCCAATCTGCTCCTGGCCCAAAAAAACCGCCAGCTGGAAAAGCTCTCCGTCACCGACAAGCTGACCGGGCTGTACAATCGGAGCAAGCTCGAAACAGTACTTGAAGAAGAGCGAAAACGTTTCGACCGGATCGGGACCCCTTTTTCGATCATCATACTCGATATCGACCGCTTCAAGTCGATAAACGACGCCTATGGCCATGTAACCGGCGACAAGATCCTCAAAATGGTGGCCGGCCGGATCGGGCAACGCGCCCGTGAAGTCGACATTGCCGGCCGCTGGGGAGGCGAAGAGTTCCTGATCATCTGTCCCGGAACCGACGAGCATGGGGCGGGCAGGCTGGCCGAGGACATCAGGCTGGATCTCCAGGAGCATGACTTTGGTCTCGAGAGAGGGCTGACCGTCAGCGCCGGATACGCAGCTTACAAAGAGACGGATCAGGGGATAGAGGGGTTCGTGAACGCGGCGGATAAAGGATTGTACCAGGCCAAGATCCAGAGAAACCGGGTCGTGAACGGACGAGAAACAGGGGATTAGCCCTGAACCGACTCTCCCCCGTCCCCTCCCTGACCAGGGAGGGGGACATAGAGACCAAGTAGTGCTTGGACGAAAACTCACCCCTCTACTTCGTCACTGCAAAATTTTGAAATCCTCATGTATTGGAGCCCACATTGTATCTGTCGTAGAGCTCTTTGAGACGATCACCGAGTTCCCGGGCCCGGTCTTCACTCTCCTCGGGCCTCAGCTCTTTGCAGTCGTAGCCCACGACTTCCTTCATGTACTGAACGTTTTGGTCCATAAAGACCACGGTTCCGTCGTCCTTGATTTCCTGGATGCCGTCTAACTCCGCGCCCTTTTCATTGATCTCGACGGCTTCCTGCAGAGAGATACCCGGGAGAACGACCTCGACGCCAGCGGCGGAGAACCTGGCCGGGTAGGCCCCGGGCAGGCCGTTGGGGCCGGGAACCGCCTCGTGTATCTTTCTGGTATCGAAATAGAGGCCGAGGATGTTATGCAGAAAGCTGGTGGCGGTCTTCATCTGATCTATGAGCGCCCCGCCGAATTGCGCCGTTGCCGCGAACCCGGCCTCCTCGTACATCCGGGCGATCTTTTCATTGGGATAGTCCCGGCTGACGTCGTTGCCGTCCGCGATGATCTTCAGCCAGAAGGGCCCGTGGTATTTCACGGTGTAAAATGTACCGTGGTGCCCGACCCCGTAAACCTGGACACTCTGGTAGGGCACCCCCATGTCCCGGGCCACGATGCGTTTGATCCGCTGCACGCCGATATCCATGTTCCCCCCGCCGCAGGTCGGGGTCAGGCCGAGCTTGGAAAGCACGACGTTGGTCACGTCCGGAAGGGCTCCGTTCACGACTCTGGTTTCTATCCCGCTCATCCGGATCGCCTGCATCAGCTTGTGGATCAGGGTCAGATGATTCGGCACCCAGGGGCCGATTGGCCCGATTTTCTTATATTCATCATCCGGGAGAAGGCGGGTGACCCACCAGGAACCGAGGCTGGAAAGGTTGCAAACGACTCTCGGCCTGATTGCGCTCAATGTCTCAGCCGTCTGTTCGATATTGAAGAGATCGATTTTTGTGAAGCTGAAGTCGGGGAAGTAGCCGAGGTTGTGCGCGATTTGAAGACACTCCTCCACCTCGTATTGCCCTTTGGCCTCGTTGAAGTCGGCTCCGATGACTTTCAGGGGAAGGTTCATGGAAGACATCAGGTACATGATATCATGCCCCACGCTGCCGGCAGAGCCGATGAGCAGAATCGAATCCATTAGATCAGTCTCCTTTTCTTTTGAGAAATTCAATGAAGGTGATGGTCGCTTCAATACAGGCTGTGCTTGAATGAAGGCAGATAGACGATGCCTTCTGATTGAAGCTCCACGATATTGTGGCTGAAAGAAGCACTAATAAGGCGATCGTTCTCCAATTCCATGTTCAGGATCGATTTCCGCAATCCGTATGGGTCCGGAGTGAGCTCTGCACTGCCCCATTCAAAGAGAATCCGTCCCTTGTTTCCGGTAAAGGGCAGTTCCTTTCGGGCGGCCATGGCCATGCCCACGGCGATGGTTCCGGTGCCGCACTGAGCCTCGAACAACGTGGCCTGCGGCCTGCCTCTGCCTTTGAAGAATCGGGTAAAAATCCTGGCGTCCCCGTCCTCCTCCGGGTTTAGATCGTAGATCATGCTGTAGAGGGTAGAGGCCGAAAGGCCCTGGTCCCGGATGTAGGCCGATTGAATCTCTGCCAGGAGTTCAAGATCGGAACCCGGCCCGCGATGGCGAAACTCTGCTTTAGGATAAGCTCTTTGCAGATCATCGAGCCGGAAAATCAAAAAGTATCCGCATTTCATGGCCGGAATCCCCCTGACGTCCACCGGGAAGAGGCCTTCGTCGTAGAGATAGTCCGGGTAATCGGGCATCCGGGTCTTGATCGCAGCCGGCCGATCGCCCTTAAAGCCGACGTCAATGGGAACCAGACCGGAATCGGTTTTGATCCTGATAGTGGTCTGTGGATGTTTTTTTCGAAGGTGGAAATGCTGCTGGATATCTGTTTGAAAAGCCGCCAGACCGATGACTTGGCTCATCCCCCCGCACATCGGCAGCCAGGTCCTGGTGGTGGAGTCTATTATTCTCAGCCTGATATCCTCTTTTCCTTCAGGGGGATACATAAATCCGATTTCAATGCCGCCGTGGCTCGGGGGGTCCAGCAGGAGATGGGCTATGCGGTGCTCCCGGCCGACCGGAATTTCGTCGCCGTACAGGAGGGTCACCGAGTCCCAGCCGCAGTGGCCTTTCACGTATCGATAGGCTTGTTGTTTCATCTTCAAGTCACGTCCGGCTCTTGTTGCAAATGCAATAATGATCTCCGCCCCCCGGGAATCGAGATTGATTCCCGGGGTCGTTCGTGAATCCCGCCTTTCTTACTTTTGCAAGCCCATTTTCTGAAGGAGCTTGCCCAAAACCTCGGCGTCTTCTTCCAGGCTCTGGCGAAATTTCTCCTGATCGTATTGCAGGGTCGGCATCATCAAGCGCTCGGTCACCTTTTTGAACTCCGGGGACTCGGTGGCCTTGATAAAGGCCTGTTCGAGCATTTCGAGCCGATCTTCAGGAATGCCTGCCGGTCCTCCGATGCCGATCCCGGAGTTGATGGCGAAATCATAGCCAAGGTCTTTCAGGGTCGGGACATCCGGCAGGGCAGGGCTTCTGACGCTGTTATAAGAGGCCAGAACACGAAGATCGCCGGCCTTGACCTCGGACAGATGGGTCTCGGCGCCCCCGGCCCCGGAATAGGCATCGACATGCTTTCCGAACAAGGCGGTCATGCCCTCGCCGCTTCCCTGAAAGGGAATCATGTTCCATTCCAGGTCCTCTACATCACCGACATACTGAAGGGCTAAAGCGCCTGCTTCCATCGGTCCCGGGGTGGCAAAGGAAACTTTTCCGGGATTTTCTCTGGCTGCTTTCACAAAATCGTCAAACGTATTGTAGGGGCTGTCGCCGTTGACCACCAGAAACATGGTGTACAGGCCGTATTTCATTATGAAATCGAAATCCTGGAAGGGATCGTATTCCACATCCAGCATATGAGGGGTACGGGTGATGGCCGAAGAGGGGATGACCCCCAGAGTATACCCATCTGCTTTGTCGTTGCTCAGGATCCCCAGCATGACCGTACCGCCGCCGCCTGTCTTGTTGACGCAGGTGATGGGTTGGCCCAGGATTTTTTCAGCGGCCGAGGCCAGGACCCGGGCCGAAGTATCGGTGGAGCCTCCGGCGGAATAGGGAATATACAGGGTTATGGATCTCTTGGGGAAATCATCGGCGATTGCTGATGACCGGCCGATGGCGCAGGCCAAAAAAACAGATGCCAGCAGGATGAATAGGCTTTTTTTCATGGGATCTGATCTCCTCTTGTTTAATGCGGCAGGCAGCAGTCTGATCTTTCCCGGATGTTCCCGGGCTCTTTCAGGAGTGCCTGCCTTCCTGTGTCTGATCTGGTTTACATACAACACAACCGGCCACTTGGCCCTGTCGATCTCAATGCCTTATGACATGCTGCCCTCCTTGTGCTTAAATTGCGATGACCCAAATAGATACTCCAGGCCTTTACTTCCGGATCTGCTTCAGGAACCAGTGAGCCGTTGGCTTGCGGATTTTTTCATCTGCTTCCGGATAAAGGCCAAGATGGATATGGCCGTCAGGATCAAAAAGGCGACCGCGATCTCCTGCCGAAAGATAGCCGTGAAATCGCCGCGGTTCAACATGAGGAACTGCCGCAGGGCCCTCTCGCCGAACGGTTCGAGAATCATGGCGATCAGAAAGGGGGCCGGGGCGAAACCGAATTTCCGCATCAAGTATCCCAGAATGCCGAAGATGACCATTATTTTGACGTCGAAGAAGGCCTGGTTCAAGGCAAAGGAGCCGACGAAGCAGAAGCTTATAATGATGGGAAACAGGGTCACTTTCGGGACCTTGGTGAAATGCATGGCCGCATAGGTGATGATCAGATATCCGATGATCAGCAGGAGGAGGTTGGAGGCGAAAAGGCTGGCGAAGATGCCGTAGACGATGGGACCGGCCTCCTCGAAGATCATGGGACCTGGTATGATTCCCTGTATCAGAAAGGCCCCCATGAGGATGGCCACCGGGACACTCCCCGGCACTCCCAGTGTCAGCATAGGGATCAAGGCCCCGCCGCAGATGGCATTGTTGCCGGCCTCGGGTGCGGCCACCCCTTCAACTATGCCGGTCCCCCATTTTTCCTGATCCCTGGATCGATCCTTGGCTGTTTTATAGCTCAACCAGGAAGAAATCGATGATCCCACCCCGGGAATGGCTCCGATCATGACCCCGATGCCGCTCCCTATGAGGATGCTTTTGATGCATCGCTTGAATTCCCGGAAACTCAGCCGGTTGTCGGCGGGATCGTCCGATTTTTTCAGAACCGGAATATTCCGCTTCAAAGGGTGCTCCAGTTGCTCGATCACCTCCGGGACGGCAAAGAGCCCGATCAGCATGGGCATGATGGCGATTCCGCTGTCTAGGTTCGGAACTCCGAAGGTCAGCCGCCTGATGCCGACCATGGGATCCAGGCCGATCGTGGCGATCAACAGGCCAAAGGCCGCCGCAATCAAACCCTTGGTGACCGATTCGCCCCCCATGCCGGCAATGATTGTCAAGGAGAAGATGATCAGGGCGAAAAACTCGCCCGGGCCGATCTGTATGGTCAGTTTGGCCAATTGCGGGGCAATGATGATCAAGGCCAGGAGGCTGAGCATATCGCCCAGGGCCGAGGAGATCAGGGCGGTTTTCAGGGCCTTGCCGGGGCGCCCGCTTTTGGCCATGGTGTTTCCGTCTAAAATGGTGGCTGCCGCCGCGTCCGTCCCTGGAGTCCCCAGCAGGATGGCCGAGATGGAACCGCCAAAAAGTCCGCCCTTATATGCACCGATGAGCATGGAAATGGAAATCACAGGGTCCATGTAAAAAGTAAACGGGATGACCACCGCAATGGCCATGGTCGCTGTGAGCCCTGGTATGGAGCCGAGAATGATGCCTCCCCCCACCCCGGCGGCCAGGGCCAGGATAACCTCTACCTGGAGGATTGACCCGACGCCTGCGATTAAATTTGCCAGCATGAAGTTTTCGACCTCCCTGTCATTGGAATAAAATGCCTCTGGGCAGGATGAGGTTTAGCACCTTTTCAAAAAAGAAGTAGTTCACGATCAGAAATCCCAGGATGATAAACACGTATCTGATCCATTTTTCCCGGCTGAGATAGACCATCAGGGCAAAGAGGAACAGGCCGGTGGCCGCCATGTATCCGAGCAGTTGAATACCGAAGACATAGGCGATCAAGAAGAGGATTATGTTCAAGGCCTTCGGGCCGAATTCAGCGATCCTGGTCTGCTGTTTCAAAAAGAAGTTATTGAATACAAGGATCAGGGACAGAATTCCTATAATCAGGCTGGCCAGTTTGGGAAAAAAGGCTGGGGAAAGGCTCCCGGCTCCAAAAGAGATCTCCTTTGTCTGGTTCGGAATGACCAGAAAGTGCATGACCAGGCTGAAAAAAAAGAGTCCGAGGCCGATCACCCCGTCCGTATGCTTTTTCTGTGGCATGCCCCGCCTCGCGCTGAGATTAAATATTGCTTGGACGAAAACTTACTCATCTACCTCGTCACTGCAAAATTTTGAAATTTTCATGTATTTGAATACACTGCGGTTTCAAAATTTCTTGTTCCTCGTATCCGGGCAAGTTTACGACCAATCACTGTTTTGTTCAGAGTCTAAATAATAAAAACCAGGTCTTCAGCCCGAAAGCCGGAGGTTGTCCGGACCGGCCCCCCTTTTATTTAGCGCAGCATCCGCCCGCCTTGCAGACGCTTTAACAGCAATTCGGTATACCGATATTATACAATTTATTTGCTGTCAACATTTTATTTTGAATTCTAATCTGCTTGGTTGCCCCTAAAACATGATTTCCATAGAATATATTATCATATCACTCTGATAAACTTATATGTTATTGGTTAATTCGACAAGTCATTGTTATCATAAAACAATATTTTTCATATATCTTCAGTATACAATATTTATCAATGCTTAAAAATAATAGCCAATTGTTGACAAATATGGTGTACCTAAAATATACAATTAAGTGCAGCGGGGATACGGCTTGAGACGGGATCGGACGGGAGGCTCGGTCCTGCAGCAAGTCCCCTTTCCTGGCTGCGGCGGGAACATGTGCCAATTTCTAATGCCGTAACGAGAGGACGAATCGATGTCGACCGACCTGACCAGGGCCTTGAGAGAGCGGATCATCCAACTGGATTTCAGGCCGGGGTCTCCTTTGAATGAAAAAAAGCTGGCCGCTGAATTCAAAGTGAGCAGGACCCCGATTCGCGAGGCCTTGATCCGCCTCTCCCAGGAAAACCTGGTCACCTTGTCCCCGCATTCAGTGGCCCGGGTGGCCGATGTCAATCTCCAGGACTTTCAGGAACTCATTCAGTGCAGACTCGTCCTTGAGCGGGGGGTAGCCCGCCTGGCCGCGGTCAATGCCACGCAGTTCGATATCCAGGAACTGGAACGCCTGGAAAAGACCTCCCTGGACCTCAAAGCGGACAATCCGGCCTCCTTTGTCCGCCATGACAGCAAACTGCACCGCATTATCCGCAGGGCGGCGGCCAACTCTTTCATGGATCGCTATCTGGAAAATATTCAGAACCATTTCACCAGGATACAATACCTTATCGGTCATCGGCCGGACAACACAAAGATGCACCACGAACTGCTGCAGGTCATCAGCGCCTTGAAAGATCGGGATCAGGAGGCACTGGTCGAATTGTGCGCAGACCATGTCCAGCGCTTCGTGGCCATCGTCCGCAATCATTTCAGAATCTATTGAAGGGGCCTATCCCGCTCTATCTCACCGGCCGGAACGACAACCATCGCTTTCCGGGACATGGAGGCTCCCTGTATCCGGTTTTGAATCTCCGGTTGATCCTGAGACTAAAAAAGCGGATATCGGTATCCTACAGCTCCGCAAGGATCTCTTCGAGCTTCTCGATATCGACGGGCTTGGTCAGGTAGGCGTTGAATCCGTTCTGCATAAAGCGGTCCATCTCTTCTTTCAAGGCATAGGCGGTAAGGGCGACAATCGGAATGTCGGGATCGACTTCTTCAGGCGGGTCGTTGCGGATGATCCGGGTGGCTTCTTCGCCGTCCATCTCCGGCATGCGGATGTCCATGAGCACCAGGTCGAAGCGGTCCCGGGCCAGTTTCTCGACGGCCTCCCGGCCGTTCTCGGCCAGGACCGGGATATGGCCCAGACTTTTAAGCAGATCGAGGATATAGATCTGATTGAGCCTGTTGTCTTCGGCAACCAGGATGCGCAGGGAGCGCTCCTGCGGCTGTTCTTGCACCGGGGCCTCTCCTTCCCGATAAAGCGGCTGGCTGAGTTCGAAGGGCAGGCTGAAGGTGAAGGTGCTGCCCTCGCCTACCCGGCTCGTGACCCGGATGTCCCCTCCCATGAGTTCAACCAGGCGTTTGGACACGGCCAGCCCCAGGCCGGTGCCGCCGTATCTGGCATGGGAAGACGAGCGGACCTGCTCGAAGCTCTCGAATATGGTCTCCTGCTTGTCCTCGGGAATACCGATGCCGGTATCCCGCACCTGGAACATGATCTCCAGCCCCCCTTTCTTCCTGCTACCGGAAACCCGCTCCACCCTTAGTTCCACCCAGCCCTTGTCCGTGAACTTGACGGCGTTGCCCACGATGTTCATGAGCACCTGGCGCAGATGTCCGGCATCGCCCAGCAGATGGTCCGGGACGTCTTCCTGGATGAAGAATTCCAGAGCGATCCTCTTGTCCCTGGCCTCGACAGCCAAAGGCTCCACACAGGACCGGACTACCTCGCGCAAGGCCAGGGGCCGGACCCTGGCCTGGAATTTGCCGGCTTCGATCTTGGACAGGTCCAGGACGTCGTTGATGAGGTTCAAAAGGTGATCCGCCGACTTGCCGGCGTACTCGAGGTACTCCTCGGTTCTGGACTCGCTTGTCTTCAGCCGTGCCAGCTGGATCATGCCCATGATGCCGTTCATGGGCGTTCTGATCTCGTGGCTCATGTTGGACAAAAACTCGGACTTGGCCTGGCTGGCCGCCTCGGCCTCTTCCTTGGCCCGGCGCAGGGCCTGCTCGAGCTCCTTGGTGGGGGTAACGTCCTGAAAAACACTCAC
>JAIPDR010000090.1 GCA_021737615.1 Desulfohalobiaceae bacterium
TGTCCCCGAAAATGGGCTTGGGCATAAAGGTCACGGTCTTGCCGTTCTTCCAGGCCACATTCTTGATGATGTACTTGAACCACATGAGCTGGTCCCCCATCTTGACCAGGGGGGCAAAACGCATGTCGATCTCGGCCTGGCCTGCGGTGGCCACCTCGTGATGCTGACATTCCACCTGGATCCCGATTTTTTGCATGGCCAGGACCATATCCGTCCGTAGATCGTTCTGGGAATCCATGGGCGGGACCGGAAAGTAGCCCTCCTTGTACCTGGGCCGGTAGCCCAGGTTCGGCCCGTCACCCCGTCCGGAGTTCCAGATGCCTTCGTTGGAGTCCACGGAATAAAAACTGAAATTGGATCCTGAATCGAAGCGGATATCATCGAAAATGAAAAACTCGGGTTCCGGTCCGAAAAAGGCGGTATCCCCTATCCCGGTGAAACGCAGATAATCCTCGGCTTTTTGTGCTATGTACCTTGGATCCCTGGAATATTTCTCCTTGGTTACCGGATCGACCACGTTGCAGATCAGATTCAGGGTGGGAGTCTTGGCGAACGGATCCAGCATAAACGACTCCGGGTCCGGCACCACCAGCATGTCGCTGGCATTGATCGGCAGCCAGCCCCGCAGACTCGAACCGTCGAAACCCACGCCGTCCTCAAAGGTGTCTTCGCCGAATTCAGTCACCGGTATCGAAAAATGGTGCCAGAGACCCGGGAAATCGGAAAACCGAAAATCGACCATGCCTACGCCCTGCTCCTTGACATAGGCCAACACTTCTTTTGGGGTCATTTTTTCCTCCATGCTATACTTTCATTTTTATAAAGACCGTGTTCGAACATTTAGATAGCGACAGCCGCCCTGAAAAAGCAGTCCATCATATACTCTTACAACCTGTGCAAGCTTCATACCAGAAAGAAATATTGTGTATAATAGTCTGAAAAAAAAGATAATTTATAAAAAAAGAAACAGGCGATCTGGATTTTTGATACATTTTTGTTTTGCAGGAAACGAACTTTGCGGGCAACCGCCCCTGCTATCAGCATATTTTCCGGAAAAGACCGGATCTTACCGCTGACACGTTTTTGTACCATAATGCGGCAGGCAATTGAAAGTTTGAAATCTGTTGAAATTTTTCTTATACTAAATGTTGATCTGTGTCTTCTAAGGCCTTATCCGGCTGAACTGCATCCGGAAGAATGTTTTTAAATTGCAGGTGCATCAACAATTATAACGTAACGACGCTGCTCCCAATTGGCTTTTCCAGCTAAAGAGAATCACCGCAACAAAGTGCGGGCCTTTTTGAAAAAGACTGCCTGGTGCAGTGCAAGGAGTCGATATGACCGAAAACATGACTTGCCCTCATTGCAAAAATGAATTAACAAAGTGGATTGCCCCGCCTGATTCAGGCTGGGGAGAGATACTGGTCTGTTTTAATGACGAATGCCCGTTTTACCTTGATTCCGCCGACAACATCATCAACAAGAGCGAGGATCAACGCTCCCTGGGCTGCCGCTATGCCGTGGATCCAGCCAATAAGTATGAGCCCTTCAGCATGCTGGCTGTCTGTCCCAGATAAAAGCTCCCGGGTGCACGGTTTTCGGGTTGAAGGAAAAAGCTTAAACCAGGAACCGTAAAACCGTGCATTCTTATTCACAATGGACCTGCTGACCATCAAAGAAATCTCCCGGGAACTGGAAGTCCCTGAAAGCAACCTCCGCTACTACCGGGACCGGTTCGAAGATTTCTTGCCGAGTGTCGGCCAGGGCAGGAAAAGGCGTTACAAAAAAGCAGCCCTGGACGTGTTCCGGTTCATCGTCCAGGGCTTTCAAAACGACAAAACCAGCGATCAGATCGCGGAAGAACTGCCCAAGCATTTTTCGCGGAAACCCGACCTGACCGATCATGAAGAGACCCCGTCCCGGTTATACCTGACCAGGACCGAAGGGGAGGAATCACAGACCTCTGTTTACCAGCTCCTGCACAACCAGGCCAGAACCTTGGAACGCTTCTCCAGGTTCCTCTTCAGCCGGCGTGAACCTTCCGAAGCCGCCGAAACCATCAAATCCGACCACCGCAAATTAAAAAAAGGGGTCATCCTTTTGAACAGGGACGTCCAAAGGCTCAAGTCCTCCCTGGACAACCATCCCCTGACTGAAAGGTGCGCCTTACTGGAAAAAGAGACAAGGCATTTAAAGGAGGAAATCGCTGCAACGCAGAACCGGCTGGCCGCCCTGGAGGCCGAATCCAGAGAGCATCAGGACGAACTCCGCAGCGCCCTGCAGGAATGCCTGCACCTGATGCGCCGCATTCTGGAATCCGAGCAGCCGGACTGATACGCACGATCCCCCTGTCAGATTTGCCCGAGTTAAATCTGACAGGGGGATCTGGTTTATAGCCTTTTCCTGTACAGGCGCAGCGAGTTGCTGACCACGGAGATGCTGCTCAGGGCCATGGCCAGGGCGGCCAGAATGGGGTGCAGCTGCCTGAGAAAAAAGGGAACGGATTGAAAAGGCTGCAATACCCCGGCCGCAACGGGAATGAGCATGATGTTGTAGCCGAAGGCCCAGCCCAGATTCTGCCAGATGGTGCGCATGGTGGCCCTGCTGATGCGCATGGCCAGATTGACCCCGCGCAGATCCCCCCTGGACAGGACTACCTCCCCGGTTTCCATGGCGATGTCCGTGCCGGTGCCCATGGCGATCCCCAGATCGGCCTGGGCCAGAGCCGGGGCGTCGTTGATCCCGTCCCCGACCATGGCCACCTTTCGGCCTTGTTCCTGAAATTCTTTGATCTTCCTGGACTTGTCCTCGGGCCTGACTTCCGCGGCTATCTCCTTGATACCGACCTGGTCCGCAATGGCCCGGGCCGTCTCCTGATTGTCCCCGGTGATCATGATCACTTCCAGACCCCTGTTCAGCAGGCTTTTCACCCCCTCCACCGATTCAGGCTTCAGTTCATCGGAGACCGTGATCAGGCCGAGGGGCTCGCTCTTTCGGACCACGACCATCACGGTCTTGCCCTGCTTCTGCAGGCCGTGGATCCGGTCTTTCAGGCCCCTGGCCCCTAGCTCCTGATCGCTGAACCATTCCGGCTTGCCGACCTTGATCAGATCATCGCCGACTATGGCCTGAACCCCTTGTCCGCTGACCGCCTTGAACCCTTGCGGATCGGCCATCTCCAGGCCCTGTTTCCGGGCTTCGTCCACGATGGCCCGGCCCACCGGATGCTCCGATCCCTTTTCCACCGTCCCGGCCAGTTCCAGAAGCTTTTGGCTGGAAACCGTGTCCGGATCCAAGGGCACGATGTCCGAGACCACTGGTTTGCCACGGGTGATGGTCCCGGTCTTGTCCAGGACCACGGTATTTATTTTTCCGGTTATCTCGAATGGTTCACTCTTTTTGAACAGGATGCCCCGTTCAGCGGCCTTGCCGATACCGGCCATGATGGCCGTAGGCGTGGCCAGTCCCAGGGCGCAGGGGCAGGCGATGACTAAAACGGCCACCAGCCTGATCATGGAGGGAACGAATTCACCGCTCACCGACCACCAGACGCCGAAGGTCACCACAGCCAGGAAGATCACCACGGGCACGAATACCGCGGCCACCCGGTCGGCCACGGCCTGGATCGGAGGCTTGCTGCCCTGAGCTTCCTGGACCAGCCTGATGATCTGACTGAGGACGGTTTCCCGGCCCACGGCCTCGGCCTGAAATTTGATCAGTCCCTGGCCGTTGATGGTCCCGCCGACGACCCGTTCTCCGGGCTTCTTGTCCACCGGCAGGGGTTCCCCGGTGAGCATGGATTCATCCACCGCGGACTCGCCCTCCAGGACAAGCCCGTCGACCGGAATCCTTTCTCCCGGCCTGACCAGGAGGACATCTTCCGTGTTGACCTCGGATACTGCTATCTGCCTTTCCCGGCCCGCCTCTAAAACGGTGGCCGTCTTGGGCTGCAGGCCGATCAGCTTGCGGATCGCTCCGCCGGTGCGGCCCTTGGTCCTGACCTCGAGCAGCTTGCCCAGCTTGATCAAGGTGATGATCACCGCCGATGTTTCGAAGTAGACATGGGTTCCGACTCCCGGGAAAAGCAGGACGGCCACGGAATAGAAATAGGCCACGGAAGAGCCCATGGCCACCAGAACGTCCATGTTGGCGCTCTTGTTGCGCAGGCTGTTCCAGCCGCCGATATAGAAATCCCAGCCCACGTAGAACTGGACCGGAGTGGCCAGGCCGAAAAAGAGCCAGTTGACCCAGGCTGCCTGGGCCCAGGGGCCCAGGAGGCCGAAATCCCGCCCCATGCTCAGGATGAACAGAGGCAGGGCAAAGACCACCCCGGCCAGAAACTTCCTGGTCTGATCCCGGATTTCCGCATCCCTGGCCGCCTGCTCCTGGTCCCTGTCCTGAACCCCCTCCCGGGGCAGGATGGCCTTGAAGCCGGCCTTTTCCACGATCCGGGCTATCTCCTCAGGGCTGATCGTCCCGGGAATGTATTCCACGGACAGGCCCTCGCTGGCGAAATTTACATTGGCCTGAACCACGCCGTCCACGGTTTTCCTGTTCAAGGCCCGTTCTATATTCGCCGCGCAGTTGGCGCAGGTCATCCCTGTTATACCGATATCTATCCTGGAGGTGGGTACCCGGTAGCCGCCTTTGTGGATATCATGGATCATATCCTGGAGCCGGATCTTTTCGGAATCAAACTCGATAGTAGCCTGTTCCGAAGCGAAGTTCACATTAGCTTCGGTCACCCCGGGGAGTTTCTTCAAGCCTCGTTCGATATTGGCTGCACAGCTGGCGCAGGTCATTCCGCTGACCGGGAGAGTGATGTGTTGTTCAGACATAGAATTGCCGATTGAAACTAGAGGGTTGCTTTATAATACCCGAAGTTGGCATAAATTGCGGTTAGGGATTCTTCACTCGCAGACTCGTTCAGAATGACAAGAAATGGCAGACACTCGATAGCGTTGTTCCTTTGAAGACTCAGGAGGGACTATGAGTGAGTCCGCGCTTGTCAATCTGAGTGAGTCCGCGAACGAAGAACCTCTCTGCCAAGGGCTTTTGTTATTCAGTAAGTGCGAATTTTCTATGCATGATCAAACTGGCAGCTGTGGACCTGAGCTTTACCAGTGCAAGAGCATCCCTGTGTATTGTAATAAATATTAAATAGTTATATGTCAGCCCTGCCAGAGGCAGGGCTGACATCACTCGGCCGGATAGTTGATCTCCTTAAGCTTGGACCGAATCTGGTCGATGCTGGCCGGTTCATCCCATTCCACGGTTACTGTCTTGGTCCCGGGATCGCCGTCCACCGAAGCCACTCCCTTCAATTCACTAAGTTCGTTCTTGATGGCCGTAACACAGTGCCCGCAGGAAATATTGGGAACGTTCAAAGTCTGCTTTTCCATGGTACTCTCTCCTTTTCGTGGGGATTGGTGAATCGAAAGACTACTCTTTTGATATAGTAATCCAGATAGTCGTTGTCAACCGACCAGGGCAGAAGGGCCACATGACAGTCCCCGCCCCTTAGGCGCTTATCATTGAATCACTGTTATAAAAAAAAGAAAATGTATTGCCCCGAAGGCTTTTTCTTTTTCTTAACCGTGAACGATGAACCGTGAACCCGGAACCTTTTGGGTTGCGGGCGAAGTCCGCTTTAACAGCAGGAGGCGGCTTTACCCAGATAGCTGCTTTTCCCCTTGAGCCAGGTCTGAATAATGTAGCCGGCACAACCTACCCCCGGGCTGAGCTCGATGGCCGAAGTCGGACAGTTCAGGGCACAGGCCCCGCATTCCATGCAGCCGTCCCTGTCTCTGACCCCGGCTTTGCCGTTTTGCAGGGCCAGGACCCCGTGGGGGCAGACCAGTTCGCACATGCCGCAGCCGACGCAGCGGTCTTGATCGAGCTTAAGGGTGCTCACTCCTGAAAGATAGCGTATGTTTTCCATAAATTTTGCCTCAACTATCCGTTTTGCGCCTGCGGGGCAAACCCCGCTGGCGCTAAACGGATAACAGTATTCTGATTCAATTTTATTTTTCCAAGCGGCTTTTTGTTGCCTCGATTTCAGGACAGGTTGCAAAAAAAAGCCGGTCAAATTTTATTTTACCCCGCTTTTCAGGACTCTGTAAACCAGAATTCAGGCTCCGGCATCACCGCATTTTGGCTCAACCCAGAAATCCCGCGCCGATCCAGAAGATGAGGCTCAGGACCAGGCCGGCCCCCTGCAGGGGCATGGCCCGTTTCATTTCCTTTTCCACCCCCGAGGGGGAGGTGTAAGGGGTCGATCCGGTGAAATTCATGGCCAGAAAGGAGCTGATCACCAGGATCCACAGGAAAAGGGCCAGGTATTCGAATGACGAAAGCAGCCAGGGACCGGCCAGCAAAAAGGCCCCGCCAAAGACGATCCCGGCCAATCCCCCTTTCAGGGCAAAGGCTTTTCCGGGGATTAGCGGTAGCAGGACCGGAACGGCCACGGTTCCGATGAGCGCTCCGGCCACGAAGGACCAGGCCGCCGGTAGCCCTCTGCTCCAGGCCGCGGACAAAGAATAGATCCCAGGTCCTATTCCGGAGAGAACAAAACTGAGAGCCAGGATGATCAGTGTCATCTTGCCGAGGTTGGTGAATTCGACCGGGATGAGTTCCACCCGCTCCTTGAGGCTGAAGCTCACCCTGCGCATGGCCGGCTCCCCTTTTCTGCCGTTTTCTAAGAAAGCCGGAATATCCTCCGCCCGGACAGGACCCCAGACACACCTGAAACCGGAACCGGACTTGACCTGCCTGGCGGAGACACCGGTGGCCCCCAGCTGGGGCAGGATAAGCTCCCGATGGTTGACAACACTCTCCAGCCTGCTCAGGTGGACCTGGCGGATGAGCTCGGTATGGGAAAAAAGGCCTTTGCCGGCCGCACACCAGACATTGATCCCCCTGGTGTCCAGGACCAGGATCCAGGCATCAGTGCTGTTCAGCTCCTTGCGCAGTGAGTCGAAACTGAGCTTGTAGTTGGCCGTGACCAGGACCGGAGAGTCCCCATCCGGACTGCCGACACAGTATAGACCCGGAGCAACCGTGTAATCGTTCCGGATGATCCCCAGACGGGTCAAAACGGTCTGCAGTTTGTCCCTCTTGCTCAATCGGACGCCAACCTGGGGCACGAAACCGACCGGCGTGTTCACAAACCCGGTCACATAGGGCATTAGTCTGTACCCCGGCTGCTCCCAGGTCCCGGAACGCGGTCCTGGAGGAGGGCCGCAGCAGGGCTCGGCAGGGCAGGCGCAGTCCTCTTTTGCTTTGAGCCCGCTGACGGAAAACAGGGCCGTCCCCTGGGAACTATCCGTCTCTGGGCAGCAACACGGAGTCTCGGATTGTTCCCGGTCTTCAGGTGGTTTCGGCAGAATATTCAGTGGTTCCATGGTCTTTTCTCCAGGTTGGTATACAGCATTTGGCATACAGTTTGGTGATGAATCTGATTATTTATTAATCCGCATAAGCGGATCTGTCAAGATCAATCGCTTCCCCACCTTGAAAAAAGCAGCTTATGCCAACTGCTGCCCTTAAAAAATTTGAACTCGTTATCCGGTTTGCCCCTTGGAGTCCGCTCCTCTGGGGGCAAACCGGATATAGAAAAAGGAATGGATTTTCCCGGTCGAAAGCCGTGGTATGATCCGCATGACCAGAGCCACAGCCAGCAGGGCAAAAAGGATCCGGGCAAAGAGGATCCCGGAGAGATGCGCCCCCAAAACGGCCAGGACGATGGTGTCCTCGATAAGGCCGTGGGCCAGGCCCATCATGGTCATAGCGCCGAAGACGTCCCGTTGCTCGATCCGGCCCGACCTGGCCTCATGGATGATCAATCCTCCCCCGTAGCTCAGACCGAGGGTCATTCCGATGATGGTCAGGGAGCCGGCTTCCCGGCCGATGTTCAAGATCCGAAGCAGGGGAGACAGGAGCCGGTTGATCTGATCGATGACCCCGAGCCTTTTCAGAATCCGCATCAAGATCACGAGGGTCAGGATAATCAGGAAAATGGCCAGGAGGTTCCTTCCCTGATTCAGGGCCCACCCGGTCAGGGTCCCGGGGATGGAGCTGTCTTTATGCCAGAAGACGGCGTTTTCCTGCTGCAGCCAGTCCCCGGCTGCATAGACGTGGTGAAGCAGAAAACCCAGAGCGAAACCGCCCAGAACACGGAGCACAAGCTGGAACAAAAAGCGATTTCCCGAGGCCTGGGCGATCTTGACCTCTACCGGCAGGGCGTGGCAGATGAGAATCATGGACCCGAGCACCGTCATCTGGGCCACACTCAAGGGGTGGCTCTCCAGCAGGGAGAGCAGGACCACGATCCCGCTGTAGTAGGAGTCGAGCATGGCCGTTGCCCAGACCAGCCCCATCTCGGCCGGCAGGCCGACCAGCTCCATAAACGGTTTCAGGGGCAGGGCCAGATAGCTGACCCAGCCCAGCTCCACCAGGATCTTGACCAGGACCATGACCGGGATCATGATCCGAAAGAGCTTCCAGCAGATCCAGGCCGCCTCCTTCAGAACCGAGAACGACCAGCCGGCCGCCTGGCCGGGAAGGCCCTGGAAAATCCTTTCCGCCAATGTACGCCCTCCTGCCCGTTCAATCCGCAGCCAGGAAATACAGTCCAATCAAAGCGTATATCTCGGCGGTCTGGAAAAGACTGTCCAGGTCCACCCACTCATCGACCTGGTGGGGCACAAAACGGTCTCCGGCCCCCAGGGTCACGATGGGCACGTCTTTCAAGGCCCAGAGAAAGGTCCCGTTGGTGGCTCCGGGCACACCGGCGTGTTGGGGCTCTTTCCCGGTGACCTGTCTGCTGGCCCGGTCCGCGGCCTGCACCAAGGGATGATCTTCCGGAGTCTGGGTGCAGGGGCGGTCGGTGAGGATGGTCGTCTGGATCTTCAATTCCCGCCGGCGTTCAAGATCCAGAAAGGCGTCATATTGCTGGTAGTGCTCCAGGCAGGCCTGTTCCGTCCGCCTGGCCAGGCCGCGCAGATCGGCGATGACCTGTTGATGGTCCTGCCCGGGAATGGTCCTGACGTCCACTTTTATTCTGGCCTGGCCGGGCATGACGTTCAACTGGGACGGCCCCGAGGCCGGGGCCTGGACGACCGTCGGAGTGAAGCTGGGCCAGCCGAGATGAACGTCCCGGCCGCAGGTTGCGGCTGCTTGCTGCTCCAGCCGGTGCAGGCCCCGGATGATCTCGGCCACGGCCGGGGCGGTGTTCAGGCCGGACAGAGGCATGGCCCCGTGACTCATGCGCCCGGAAACAAAAAACTCGGCCCGGACCGCCCCTTTCTGACAGGTGCAGATCAAGCCGTCCTGGGGCTCGCAGATCACGGCCCCGCTTACTCTGTCGGCATGGCCCTGCTCGATGAAATGGCGGACCCCGAGCATCCGGTCTTCTTCGTCGCAGAGCACTCCCCCGATAATCGAGCCCTGCAAAGGGACTCCGGCCTTTTTCAAGGCGGCCATGGCGATGAGCATGGCCGCCAGATTGCCTTTGGTGTCGCAGCTGCCGCGGCCGTACATGCGGCCGTCCCTGATTTCGGCCCCGAACGGATCCGTTGTCCAGGCCGAGGGATCGCCGGGGGTGACCACATCTGTATGTCCTTCATACATCAGGGTCTTTTCCCCGGGGCCGCCCCGCCAGGTGATGATCACATTGGGCCGGCCCGGAGCAACTTCTTCTAGTTGATAGGCAAACCCCCTTTTCTGAGCCCAGCCGGCGACATACTCAGCGGCCTGCTGCTCATTGCTGCCTTCTTCCGGATCCCAGACCGAGTTGATCCTGACCAGATCTGCGGCCAGACCGATGAGCTCATCCCGGTCGATCCGAGCCAGGACTTTTTTGATTTTTTCTTGCATAGCCATATGTACTGTCGTTATAGATTGAGCCTGAATTTGATCGAAAATTTCGACAGCTCCTGCCGGTTAATCAGCGCACCTTGACCATCCTGGGATCCAGGGTGTCCCTGAGGCCGTCCCCCAGGAGATTGAAGCCCAGCACGGCCCAGGCTATGGCCAGTCCCGGAAAGATGGCCATCCAGGTGTTGATGGACATGAAGGTCTGGGCTTCGTTGAGCATCCTGCCCCAGGAGGCGTGGGGCGGCTGGGTGCCCAGCCCGAGATAGCTGAGCCCGGCCTCGGCCAGAATGGCCACGGCGAACTGTATGGTGGCCTGAATCAGCAGTGGGGAAAGGATGTTCGGCAGGACATGCCTCCAGGTAATGGCCAGCTCCCCTATCCCGGCGATCCGTGCGGCCACTATGTACTCCCGTTCCCAGACGCTCATGGCCGTTGCCCTGGTCAGACGGGCGAAGATCGGGATGTAGAAGATGCCGATGGCCAGCATGGCATTGACCATGGACGGACCCAGGATGGAAGTGATCAGGATGGCGGTCAGCACGGCCGGAAAGGCAAAGAGAAAGTCGGAAAAACGCATGATGGCTTCGTCGGTCAATTTTCCGGAGTAGGCGGAAAACAGGCCGAGAACGACCCCTACGCTCAGGCCCAGGGTCACGGTGACCAGCCCGACCACGATGGAATTCACGGCCCCGGTCATGACCCGGGAAAAAATGTCCCGGCCGTACTGGTCCGTGCCCATGACGTGTTCCAGAGACGGCCCCTGGAGACGCTCCTTGGGATACATCTTGTCCGCGTCGTAGGGTGTCCAGAACAGACTGATCAGGGCCAGCAAGAGCACGACCCCGGACAGAGAAAAGCCGATGCTGAAATTGATGTTGGAAAAAAATCTCTTCATTATACTTTTGCTCGGAATACAATGAATCTGTATTCGCTTGGATAGTTGTAGAGCTGTTGACTTACTTTAGGACTCAATTGCAATGTATTCCCAGCAAAAGTATATAGAGTTTTTTCTATAAGCATTTCAGAACTATGCCTCTTCCCGATTCACTGATTCACCGATCAACTGACTCACCAGCCTCTGCCCTATGCTCTATGCCGCTTCCTGCCAGCATTTCTTTCCAATCCCAAGATCCCGCAATTACTCAATTCCATCATCTCAGCATTTTCCTTCCGGTTCTTAAGGCTGTCCTCCGCCCTCGGTCCTCCGTCCTCTTCTTTCAATGCCAGATTTTCTCCTTGCTCCTCACTCCTCACTCTCTTCTCATTCCGCCCTGACCCTGGGATCGATGGCCCCGTTGACCAGGTCCACGATAAAATTGACCAGGACTACGGCCGCGGCCAGAAAGAGGACAATGTCTCTGACCACCGGCAGGTCCCGCTGGCCGATGGCCTGGAAGACCAGACGCCCCAGACCGGGCAGATAGTAGACGTTCTCGATGATGATGGCTCCGGCCAGAAGCTGCCCCAACTGCAGTCCCAGGATGGTCAGGACCGGAATCAGGCCGTTTCGCAAGCCATGCCCGTAGACAACCACCCTCTCCTTCAAGCCTTTGGCCCTGGCTGTACGGACATAGTCCTCCCGCAGGACGTCCAGCATGGAGGATCTGGTCAAGCGGGTCAGAATCGAGGCCCGGATGAGGCCCAGGGCCAGGGCCGGCAGGAGCAGGGCCTTGAATGAGCCGAAGAAATCGGTGGACCAGCCCGGAAACCCCCCGGCTGAAAACAGACCCAGCTTGACCGACATCAGAAGGATCAGGAGGATGCCCAGCCAGAACTCGGGGGTGGCCAGTCCGAGCTGGGTAAAGCCCATAACCAGGAAATCGCCCGGCCTGTTCTGATGCCTGGCCGCGTAAACCCCCAGCGGTATGGAGATCGTCACGGCCAAGAGCATGGCCATGAGGGCCATGGGTCCGGTGACCGTCAGCCGGCTCAAAATCAGGTCGTTGACCGGGATGTCGTAGTTGATGGACCGGTTGCCCCCGGTGAACAGATTGCCTATCCATTGCCCGTACTGGACATAAAAAGGCTGATCCAGACCCAGCTCGGCCCGCAGATTGGCCAGGGTTTCCGGGGTGACGTTGATCCCCAGCATTATCTGGGCTGGATCACCTGGCAGCAGGAACAACACGGAGAAGACCGTGATCGAGACCAGAAAAAGCAGAATCAGGAGGATTATCAGCTTCTTGAAAACGTACTGCAGCATAGTCCTTGCTTTCCCTGCCCGCGTTTAGCGGGCAGGGAAATTTTTATCCGAATTCGTGAAGATTCGCGGAAAAAATCCTCGGTTTTTATTGCTTCAGCCAGACCCGGGTGCAGTCCAGGGCCGCGGTCGGATAGTTCTGCCACCAGTTCATGACTTCTGCCTTCAGAATCGGCAGGCTGGGAGCGGAAAAGAGATACCCGTTGACCGCGTCCTCGGCTATGATCTCCTGGCAGCGGCCGAACCACTCGGCCTTTTCCTCCTCGGAGGGGGCCTTCAGGGCCTGTTGATAGGCCTGTCTGAACTCTTCTGAATCGTACTGGAAGTAGTAGTCCGGATTGGCGTAAATGCCGATATCCCAAGGCTCGATATGACCGATCATGGTCAGCTGGAACTCCTTCTTCTTGAAGATCCGCTCGATCCACTGTCCCCATTCCACGATCTCGATATCCAGCTCTATCCCGACCTCGCCGAGCATATCGGCAATGACCTCTCCGGCCCTCTTGGAATAGGAGTAGATGGCCGGCAGCTTGATCACCGCCTCAAACCCGTCCGCATAGCCGGCCTCGGCCAGAAGCTCCCGGGCTTTTTCCGGATCGTAGGCGAACTTGTCGGTCAGGTCCTTGTAGTACGGGGTGGCCGGGGACCAGTGCGAGCCGATGGGGGTGCCGTAACCGAACATGACCAGATCGACCACGGTCTGCCGGTCGATGGCGAAGGCCATGGCCTGGCGGACCAGCTTGTCGTCAAAGGGCTCGGCCTGGTTGTTGGTGGACATGATCACTTCCGCCGTAGTGCTTCCGGCATAGACCTTGAACCGTTCGTCCTGTTCCAGGGCCATGGCCGATTCCGGGGCTCCGATGTAGCCGATGACATCGATATCCCCGGATTTCAGGGCCGCGATCTGGGCGCTGGCGTCTCCGATGAACTTGAAAGTGACCTTGTCCAGATGGGGGAGTTCGGGATTCCAGTAATCCTCGTTTTTGACCATCTCCACCCGGTCCCCCCGGACCCAGTTGGAGAACTTAAACGGCCCGGTCCCGACTGGATTGGATTTGGCCTCTTCATAGCCTTTTTTGGGCAGCATGACCGCATCTCCTTCCGCCAGATGAGGGATAAACAGGGCGTCCACCTCCTTGAGAGTCAAGACCAGGGTCCCGGCATCCGGGGTTTCGATCCTTTCGATCCCTCTGAAGTACTCCGGATGGGGATTGACACTTTCCTCGGACATGGCTCTTTCCAGGTTCCAGGCCGCCACCTGGGCGTTGAACGGCTCGCCGTTATGAAAGAGGACTCCCTCGCGCAGGTCAAAGGTATAGACCAGACCGTCTGCAGAGACCTCCCAGCTCCGGGCCAGGCCAGGGACGTACTCCCCCTCTTCGTTGATCTTGATCAGGCCCTCATAGATGTTGGCGTAGACCACCCGGTCGATGGCCGCGGCCGTGTTGGCCGTGGGGTCCAGCCCCGGGGGTTCGGCCGGCTGGCAGACGATCAGCTTCCCGCCTTTCTCGGGCGTCTCGGCCATGGCTGCCGGTCCGGACAGAAACAGGCCGATGACCATCAGACAAAACAGAATCTTCTTCATGGCTTTCCTCCATTTGGTTGAATTTTGAAAAAAAGGATTCAAGGGGTCAAGGGGACAAACACCTTATTGGACAAGGATTGGATCAGGGCCTTGAGCATCCTCTCGACTTCATTAAAAAAAAGGGTTCAAGGATTCAAGGGGTCAAGCGGAAAAACCCATGTTGCACAAGGATTGGATCAGGGCCTTGAGCATCCTCTCGACTTCATTGATAGCTGTCAGAAGTTCTGTCAAGCGCTCCTTCTGGAGATAACCCAAATCTCCTGAGAGCAAAATCTGCGTCTCCAGTTCGCAGGTCGATCCATAGGCGATATACAGCAATCGTAAATAATCAGCTGTGGTTTTCCTTCCGTAGCCTTCCGCAATCCTTCAATACTACGCATAGTAAGTCTTTTCATGTAACTGTAAGAATCATAAAATTTCATCACCCTTTATTCGGGAAAGAAGTCCCTCTTGTAAGAATATGGGAACACAAGAAAAAAAGATATTACGTTATT
>JAIPDR010000091.1 GCA_021737615.1 Desulfohalobiaceae bacterium
TGAGGGGCCACACCCGATACCATTCCGAACTCGGAAGTTAAGCCCTCTAACGCCGATGATACTGCGGTACGAAAACCGTGGGAAAGTAGGTAACCGCCAGGACTTTTTTTTAAAATCACCAAAAAAAGGGACGCCCGCCAGGGCGTCCCTTTTTTTGTTGATTTTTCAGGATATACAAGGCAGGCTTAAACGATGTCCAGTCAATATTCCTACATTGAACTCAAGGCCCTGCACGAGATCGCCAGGGTACTGGCCGGGTCCGGATTTTTAAAGGATCAGCTCTCGATGGTGCTGGATGTCTTGAGTCGTCATCTGGGAATGGAACGGGGCATGATTTCCATTCTCGACCTGAACACCGGCAAAGTCTGGATCGATATCGCACATGGGGTGGATGTGGCCTCAGGGGAGGTGATCTACCAGCCGGGCGAGGGGATCACCGGCAAGGTGGCCCAGACGGGCAGACCCATGGCCATCAGTGACCTGGGCGACGACGCCCTTTTTCTGGATCGCACCGGGGCCAGGAAGAGACTGAACAGGGAAGAGCTTACCTTTCTCTGTGTGCCTGTCTTTTTCCATGAACATGTGGTGGGGGTGCTGTCCACGGATAAGTTGAGTCAGGAAGTCCAGGATCTGGACCAGGAGCTGCGTTTGCTATCCGCTGTGGCGGAGCTCATCGGTCCTGTGGTCCACTTTCGCTCTGTAGAGGATGAAAATCTCAGACTCAAAAAACGCCTGGCCGAGGCCAAAAGACCGAAAACCGAGATCATCGGCCGCTCAAAGGGCATCAACGAGGTGCTGCGTCTGGTGGATCAGGTTGCGGATACGAATTCCACCGTGCTCATCTTTGGTGAGACCGGGACGGGAAAGGAGATGGTGGCCCAGACCGTTCATGACAACAGCAGGCGGGCCAAAGGCAGACTGGTCAGAGTGAATTGCGCGGCCATGCCGGAGAGCCTGTTGGAGAGCGAACTCTTTGGACATGAGAAAGGGGCCTTCACCGGTGCGGTCGCCAGACGGAAGGGCTGTTTTGAAGAGGCCCAGGCCGGAACGATTTTTCTCGACGAGGTCGGTGAGCTTTCGCCTCTGGCCCAGGCCAAGCTGCTGCGGGTCCTGCAGGAAAGGGAGTTCCAGCCTCTGGGCTCTTCCCGGGTGGTAACGGTCGACGTGCGGATTATCACGGCCACGAACAAGGACCTGGAAGCCGAGGTCGCCCGGGGAAACTTCAGATCGGATCTCTTCTTTCGCCTGAATGTCTTCCCCGTGTTTATCCCGCCCCTTCGGGAACGGGGCTCGGATATTCTCCTTCTGGCCGATTATTTTGTCCTCAAGTATGCCGGCGAACTCGAACGGGAGGTCAACCGCATCGCCACTTCGGCCATTGATCTGCTCATGTCCTACCACTGGCCGGGCAATGTCAGGGAGCTTGAAAACTGCATCGAACGGGCCGTACTCCTGGCCAAGGGCAACACTATCGAGGCTCACCACCTGCCGCCTTCCTTGCAGATGAAATCAAAGGAAGGGGTTTTCCAGCCCAGGGGGAAACTGGAAGCCCTGGTCGGGAATTTTGAAAAAGATCTCATCGTGGACGCCTTAAAGGACACCCGGGGGAATCAGTCCCAGGCAGCCAGGCTCCTGGGCACCAGCAAACGGATTTTTCAATATAAGGTCAAGAAGTACAGTATTGATTTCAAACGGTTCAAAGGATCCTGAATTTTGCCCGCAGGGTAGACCTGCTGGCAAAAATCAGGATTATGTACCATTATTGGTTAGGGTGGACGAAGTCTGAATCTGGAACCTATTTGTCCTGCTGAAGGGAGTCGGTCATGAAAATTGCCTTAGCGCAAATCAATCCTCTCATCGGGGCTTTTTCTGCAAATTGCGATAAAATTTGCGCAAATATAGAGCTTGCGACTGCGCAGGAATGTGATTTGGTCGTCTTTCCGGAGATGGCCCTGACCGGGTACCCTCCTCTGGATTTTCTCGAGAAGCCGGATTTCTTCGAAGCCAGTTCCAGGCAGTGGGACAGGATTATCCGGGCCAGTCATGCCACCGGAGTGATCTGCGGGGTGGTCTCTAAAAATGAAGAAAGCTCAGGCAAGCCATATTTTAACTCAGCCCTGTTCTGCCACCAGGGCAAGGTCCTGGGAGTCGTCCACAAACGGCTCCTGCCGACCTACGATGTCTTTGACGAGCGCCGCTACTTCGAACCGGGCCAGAAATCCGGCTGGTTCGAATTCAAGGGGCGCAGGCTGGGAATCACCATCTGCGAAGACATCTGGACCCTGGAGCCTTTCATCCCCAGACTCTATTATCGCAGCAATCCTGTCCAGGATCTGGCGGTGGCCTCCATCGACCTCTTGATCAACCTCTCTTCCTCGCCGTTTCACCTCGGAAAATCGAAGCTGGTGGAACAGCTTCTCCGGCACCACGTCCTGAGTACCGAGGCTGATTGCGTTTTCGTCAATCAGGTCGGAGGTAACGACGAACTCCTGTTTCAGGGACACAGCCTGGCCCTGGATCGTCAGGGGCGTATCGCCGCAGTCGGGGCTGATTTTGAGGAAGATTTCTTCGTCTTTGATACAAAAAGGCGAAACGTGACCGTTGAGAGTACGGTCAAAGATACAGACTGGCTTGTCTGGAAGGCCTTGAAGAGCGGTCTTCGAGATTATGCCGAAAAATGCGGCTTCAAGCAGGCGGTTCTCGGCCTTAGCGGGGGCATTGATTCTGCGGTGACCGCCTGCCTGGCTGCAGAGGCCTTCGGCCCGGGGAATGTCCAGGGGGTAGCCATGCCCGGCCCCTACAACGCACCGGAGTCGCTGGAGGATGCCCGGGAATTGGCCCATCGGCTGGGTATCGGTTTTGAGACGGTCCCCATCGGCGAACTCTTTGAGATGACGAAAAAGGGGTTGAGCATGGTTTTTCAGGGCAAAGGCGAGGATACAACCGAGGAAAACCTCCAGTCCAGAATTCGGGGCATGATCCTGATGGCCATCAGCAACAAATTTTGTAGCCTCCTGCTGAATACGGGCAACAAATCAGAACTGGCCGTCGGCTATTGCACCCTGTACGGGGATATGAACGGCGGTCTCTCGGTCCTGGGGGACGTCCCCAAAAAAATGGTCTACCGCATCGCCGAATATATCAACAGGAACTATGGGTCCATCCCTGAACGGATCATCACCAGGCCTCCTTCGGCAGAACTCAGTCCCGGGCAGAAAGACGAAGACAGTCTCCCGAGTTATGAGCGGTTGGATGCGATCCTGGCAGCCTATGTCGAAGAGCAGATGCCCGCGGAAAAGATCATCGGCTTGGGCTGGGATCGGCGAACCGTGGAGTGGGTCGTCGGCAGGGTAACGGCCAATGAGTACAAGCGGCGGCAGGCCCCGCCCGCACTCCGGGTGACCAGCAAGGCCTTTGGTTTGGGCAGGCGATTCCCCATCGCCCACGGCTATAGAGAGATTGAGCATATATAGTGCTTGGACGAAAACTCACCCATCTACTTCGTCACTGCAAAATTTTGAAATCCTCATGTATTGGAATACACTGCGGTTTCAAAATTTATTGTTCCTCGTATCCGGGCAAGTTTACGTCCAAGCACCGTTTTCTTTCGGACACTATCTAGGAATTAAGATTGAAGCGGGGTGCAGGATGAAAAAAATAGAAGCCATCATCAAACCTTTCAAGCTGGATGACGTCAAGGACAGCCTGGCCGAAGTCGGCATCAATGGGATGAACGTTACCGAGATACAGGGGTTCGGGAGGCAGAAGGGACACACCGAGATCTACAGGGGGGCGGAGTATGTGGTGGATTTGCTGCCCAAGATCCGGGTGGAGGTCGTTGTGCCTGAAGACAGGGTACAGGAAGTGGTGGAGGCGATCTGCAAGTCAGCCAGAACGGGGAAAATCGGTGACGGAAAAATATTTGTCATTCCGGTTGAAGAAAGCATCCGTATCCGCACCGGTGAACGGGGGGAGTTGTCCCTGTGAAGAGCCTCTGCAAAGAACTCCGAAAAATCCGGGAGGATTTTCAAAAAGAATGCCAGCAGGATGTCCCCGGAATCATCAGGGCCAGGACCTATGCCACCGATGTTCTGCAGACCATGGAAAGGCACCTGAAGAAACGAATCCCGGGAGGCAGGGAATGGTTTCTGGCTGCAGTCGGCGGTTTCGGCCGGGGGGATTTGAGCTTTGTCTCCGACCTCGATCTTTTGTTTTTGTACAAAAAAAATCTCTCGGCAGAGCTGCAGGGGATGATCGAATCCCTGGTTCAGGGCCTTTGGGATATGGGCTTCGAAGTTGGACACACGGTCTCCACTGCCCCTGAATTGGACAAGTTGATGGAGGCCGAGTTCTCGGTGACAACGACGTACCTGGAAACCAGGTTTGTCTGCGGTCATCAGGAATTTTATAATTCCTGGCGCAGTCAGTTGTCCAGAAAGAACAGGACCAGGAAGAAAAAAAGGAATTTTCTGGAATCGGCTAAGGGCTACAGGCAATCACGGGCCAAACGGTATGCGGAAAGCATCTATATCCTGGAGCCGCATATCAAGGAAGGCCTGGGCGGCCTGCGGGATGTCCACGCCCTGCGCTGGCTTGGAGGCCTGTTCCTGGGAAGGCCCGAATACGAGAGTTTGCTGCATCAAGGCTGGATTACCTATCTGGAGCACCATTGGCTGGAACAAGCCCACGATTTTCTCTGGCGGGTGAGGCTGCAGCTGCATTCGCTGCAGGGGCGGCGCAAAGACCGGCTTTTGCTTCAGGACCAGACTGATTTGGCTTCACGGCTCGGTTTTTTGGACGGTGAACAGGGGATATCGGCCGTGGAAGTCTTTATGCGGCGGTACTACCGGCAAACAGCCAGGATTCGGAGAGTGACCGATTTCCTCCTGGAAAGAATCAGCGACGATGTTCTGCAGAATTCGAAGAAACGCAGGCCCAAAGTACTGCCGGGACCTTTTGTTCTCGAAGGGGAGCACATCCATTTTCACGATCCAGAACTCGTCCACTCCGAGCCGAAGATCCTGATGCGTATCTTCTGGCAGGCCGCTCGATCAGGGGCCCATTTTCATCACGGATCAGGGCAGATCATTCGTTCCAATTTAGACGTCTTTGACCGGTCCTTGCGTGAAGACAGGGAGCTGGCAGATCTTTTTTTCGATATAATCCAAAACCCCAAGGAGGCTTACAGGGTTTTGAAGGTCATGATGGAGACCGGTTTTCTGGAGACTTATCTGCCTGAATTTTCAGAGATCCGTTACCGGGTCCAGTATGATCTCTATCACATCTATACGGTCGACGAACATCTGTTAAAGACCCTTCAGGAACTGCACACCATCACCCGGTCCGAACAAGAGACGGCACCCCCTCCGGGAAGCCCGGATCCCCGGGAGCTCTTCAGGGCCATCGAAAACAAACGGGTCCTTTTTCTGGGAGGACTGGTTCATGACCTGGGCAAGGGGCACGGCCACGGTCATGCCGACAGGGGAGCGCGCATGGTTGTCCCCCTGGCCCGGAGACTGCATTTATCAGATCCCGAGATCGAGCTCCTGAGCTCTCTGGTGGAGAATCATGTCCTGCTGGCTGAAACGGCTCTGAAAAGAGACCTCTTTGACGAGAAGCCCATCGAGCGCTGTGCCCTGAAGATAGGCAACCTGGAGTCCTTGTATATGCTCTATCTGCTGACAGTGTCTGATTCCAGGGCGACCGGTCCCCAGGTCTGGAGTACCTGGCGAAGATCGCTGATCAACGAATTGTTCGTCAAGGTGGAAAACCTGCTGAACAATAGACAGTGGCAGGAAAACGACGTCGCAAACCGGATTGCGGCATGTCGCGAGCATCTGCAGAAGCATCTGGCCGACCGATCGGAGCTGGAGGAGGTTTTGGCCTGGCTGGAAGGGCTTTCCTTCCGTTACCTCCTGGCCCGCCAACCGGAAGAGTTTTACCGGCATTACCAATTGGAAAAAAAACTCCGGGAGCAGTTACTGGTCCTGGACGTCAAACCCATCCCCGGCCAGATGTGGGAGGTAACCTTCATCTGCAATGATCGCCCCCTCTTGTTTGACCTGTTGACCGGGGTCTTCTGGGCTTACGGGGTCAATATCCTCTCCGCGGACATCTACACCCGGGGCTACGGGGTAGCCGTGGACATCCTTATCGTCGACCAGATTCCCGACCCCCTCCACCCTGAAAAGTTCTGGGACCAGATCAGAAAGGACCTGGCCCTGATCCTGACCGGAGAAAAACAGCTGGAAACCCTTTTAGCGAAAAGCAGGCCGGATCGAATCGGCCGGAGCAAGCCGCTGATGGTCAAGGAAGATAAGGTGGTCATCGACGAGCAGGCCTCGGATTTCTATACGGTCATCGAGGTCTACACCTGGGAGAGGACCGGCGTGCTGCACACGATATCCAAGGTCCTGCACCGCTTCGATCTCTCCATCCAGTTGGCCAAGATATCCACCCCCGGGGCTCAGGTGGTGGATGTCTTTTATGTCACCGCTGACCATGGCGGCAAGATACTGGATCAAAAAACCCATGCCAGGCTGGAAACAGAGCTCCTGTCCGCCCTTCAACCGGGGTAGTTGTCAGATTTGCCTCTGGCAGGCCTGACATATAATTATTTAATGTTTAAGAAACATGATCAGGCTGATGTGTAATTGGGTTGAAGCCCGCAGCCGCCAGTTTGATCGGGATAGAAACTTCGTGCTTATTTAATAACCCTGCCATTGGCAGAGAGATTCTTCGTTCGTGGACTCACTCAGAATGACACTATTGAGCGTTTGCCTTTGCTTGTCATTCTGAACTAGTCTGCGAGTGAAGAATCCCTATTTAGAATTTTTGGCCCTGCCTGTTTTTTGAAACTGTATCGAGATATACTGATCCAATTTTGGTTTTTACAACAAAGACTGGCGACCCCAAGGGCCCAGGCCCAAATTTCGCAAAAAGCTAAGTTGGAGCAGTATACAAAAAGTGCCTTGAGCACTAAAGAGAGGCAACGATGATGGACAACAAGATGCATGCCGGGAAGCTGCTCGAGATTTCAGGCTGTTACTGGCAGGCCTGCACCCTGCAGGCCGGAGTGAAGCTCGGCCTGTTTTCCAGGCTCGGCCAAGGCTGGCTCAGCAGCCAGGAGATGGCCGAGGCCTGCGCCTGCGACCCCGATGCCATGGACCGCCTGCTCAGCGGGCTGGCCGCCATGGGGCTGCTGATCAAGAAAGAGGAAGCGTTTGCCAACTCTGAAGCGGCTCAGAGATATTTGACCGCTGATTCTCCCGAGTACATCGGGCACATGATCATGCACCACCACCATCTGGTCCCGTCCTGGGCCAGGCTGGACGAGGCGGTTAAAAGTGGAAGGCCGGTGCGCACCAGGTCTTTTGAAGATAAACAGTGGCGGGAGAGTTTTCTGATGGGGATGTTCAACAACGCCATGCTCATCGCCCCGGAACTGGTGTCTCACATCGACGTGAGCGACCGGAAGCACCTGCTGGATTTAGGCGGCGGCCCAGGGACCTATGCCATCCATTTCTGCCTGAACAATTCCGGACTTAGGGCCACAGTCCTTGATTTGCCTGAAACAAGGCCCTTTGCCGAACAGATCATCGACCGTTTTCAGCTGGGCGATCGCATTTCCTTTGTCCCCGGCGACTATGTCCAGGAGGATCTTCCCGGGACGTACGACGCTGCCTGGCTCTCCCACGTTCTCCATGGAGAAAACCCTGACGATTGCCGGCGGATCATCGAAAAGACCGAATCCGTTTTAGAGCCTGGAGGAAAGATCATCATTCATGATTTCATCCTCAATGACACCCGGGACGGCCCCTTTTTCCCAGCCCTGTTTTCCTTGAACATGCTCCTTGGAACCGGCGGCGGCCGGAGTTATTCGGAGCAAGAACTGGTGCAGATGCTCAAGGAAGCGGGATTCAGGGATATTTCCAGGCTGCCCTATGCCGGACCCACGGAATCCGGCCTGATCACCGGCACGAAACCGTGAAGTGATACCAGAAGTTGGCCTGGTTTACCCTTTTGAATCACCATAATGCGCTTCCAGGGTCTGAATCAGGCCGGTCAGGGTCAGGTTGACCGGAACAAACAAGCCGATTTTGTCGGCCTCGCGGACTACATAGCCGTTGATGGCCTCGATCTCGGTCTTCCTCTGACGGTCCACATCCTGGCCCATGGAGGAGCGGTTGGCGGCCGTGGCTTCGGCCACGGCAAAGACATGCTCGACCGGATTCTCCCGCAGCCTGACCCCGAGACAGTCTGCCAAGCGGGCGGCTTCCTGTACCGCGGCGGCAGACAACCGTCTGCTGACCTCCAGATCCAGGATCTGGCCGTTTCTGGTTCCGGTCAGGGCGGTCAGCGCATTGATCCCGACATTGACCAGCAGCTTGTCCCAGATGTTTTCCAGGACCCTTTCCGAACTCCTGGCCGTGATCCCGGCTCGGCTAAAGAGAGCGGAAACCTCTTCAGCCCCGGCCATGGTTTTTTCGTTGACCAGCCAGGGACCGACAACTGTTTCCCCCTGGCCAGCCTGCCGGATCCGGCCCGGACCGAGGACATGGGCCCCATGGGCGGTGGTGCCCACCAGGATCTGCTCCGGATCGATCTCCGCAGCCAGGGCCTCGGCATTGCCCATGCCGTTTTGCAGGGTCAAGAGCAGGCCCCCAGGGGTCAGGAGAGCGGCGGCTGTTTTCGCCGCCTGACTGGTGTTCGTGGACTTGACAAAGACGAGGACCAGATCCGCTGGTCTGATCTGCTCCGGATCGGCCGATGCCGTGACCCTGACGCTTCTCTCTACCCGGGGGCCGCAGAGTGCCAGCCCCTCCTGGTTGATCCGCCGGACATGCTCCTGCCAGAGATCAAACAGGACCACGTCTGCTCCGGATTCATGCAGCAGGGCCCCGAAGAGGCTGCCCATGGCCCCGGCCCCGATTATCGTGATTCTCATTGTATGTCTCCGAATTTTTTCTGGATTGTAGTGTCTTAGCACCGCTGCCAGCAGGCCACGAAGTGATTCTCGTCTATCTCGGTCAATTCGGGGCTCTGCTGCCTGCACTTATCGACTTGATGGCCGCACCTGGGATGAAAGGGGCAACCCGGAGGCGGGCAGGAGGGGTCGGGCACCTCGCCCTCCATCAGTTCGGGCTGGATTCCGAGTCCGGGGTCGGGCAGGGGCACGGCCGAAAGCAGGGCCTCGGTATAGGGATGGCCCGGATTGACGGCAAAGACGGCTGCCGGAGCGCTCTCCACGATCTGCCCCAAATACATGACCGCGATGCGATCACAGAAGTGATCGACCACGCTCAAATCGTGAGCGATGAAGATGAAGGACAGATCGAATTCATCCTTGATGTCCTGGAGGAGATTGATGATCTGGGCCTGGATGGAGACATCCAGGGCGCTCACCGGCTCATCGGCCACGATCAGCTCGGGCTGGACGCTCAAGGACCTGGCAATGCCGATCCGCTGCCTCTGCCCCCCGGAGAATTCATGGGGGTATTTTTTGAGGTCTTCGGAATTCAGGCCCACTTTCTTTAAGAGTTCCGCAGCCAGTTCCCGCCTTTTGCCGGCACTCAGTTCAGGATCGACCCGCAGGGGTTCGGTGATGATGGACTCGACCCGCATCCTGGGGTCCAGGCTGGAGTAGGGGTCCTGGAAGATTAGCTGCATCTTTCGGCGCAAAAGGGTCAACTCCTTTTTCTCCAGGCTGTAGAGGTCCCGGCCCTGGAAAAGGACGGATCCGCTGTCCGGTTTGATCAGGCCGAGAAGAATCCGTCCCAGGGTGGATTTGCCGCAGCCGGATTCCCCGACCAGGCCGAGGATTTCTCCCTTGGACAGGGCAAAGGAAACCGAGTTCACGGCCCGGATCCAGCTCCTGGGCCTGGTAAGAAGCCCGCCTCCCAGGGGAAAGTGTTTGCTGACGCCGCTGACTTGTAATAAGGACATAGGCTTATTGTATATTCGATTTGAAATTCAAGAGGCCTCCACGAGCCAGCACCTGGCAAAGTGGTCCCCCCGGACGTTTCGCAATGCAGGCCGCTTTTGCAGGCAGCGGTCAAAGGCGCAGGGGCAACGCGCAAAGAACTTGCAGCCGGCTATCTGTTCGGTCAGCCGGGGAACCGTGCCCGGAATTTCTTCCAGCCTTATTTTTTCGCTTTTTTTCTGACGCTTGAGTCTGGGCATGGATTTGAGCAGCCCCTTGGTGTAGGGATGGCTGGGATTCTGGAACAAGTCCCCGGTCCGGGCCTGCTCGACCACTTCCCCGGCATACATGACCACCACCCTGGAGACCATCTGGGCTACGACCCCCATGTCATGGGTGATCAGCAGCATCGAGGAGTGGCTCTCTTTTTTCAGTTCGAGCATCAAGGACAGGATCTGGGCCTGAATGGTAACATCCAGGGCCGTGGTCGGTTCGTCGGCCAAAAGGATCCGGGGTCTGACGGCCATGGCCATGGCGATCATGACCCTCTGGCGCATCCCTCCGGAGAGTTGGTGGGGGTAACTGCTGAGGTGGCTTCTGGCCCCGGGGATCTTGACCCGTTCCAGCCACTGCACGGCTTCCTCTTCGGCCTCTGAGCGGCTCAATCCCTTGTGGGCCAGGAGAGGTTCCATCACCTGGCGGCCGATGGTCAGCACCGGGTTCAGAGAGGTCATGGGTTCCTGAAAGATCATCGATATCTCGTTTCCCCGAATCCTGCGCAACTGGTCCTGAGCAAGGGTTACGAGGTCTTTTCCGGAAAAGAGGATCTTTCCCTGTTCTATTTTCCCCGGGGGGTCGGGGATGAGCCCCAGGATACTAAGGGCGGTGACGCTCTTCCCGCAGCCGGACTCTCCCACCAGCCCCAGGGTCTCTCCCGGGGCCAGGTCGAAGCTGACCCGGTCCACGGCTCTGGCCGGGCCTTCCGGGGTGTTGAAGCGCACGGACAGATCTTGTATTTGCAGCAGAGGATCCATAGAAATGCCTGGCAGTATCGGCGCCTTTTTCCTTGAATGAAAGTTGGAAAAGGCGAGGGTTAATTCCAATTGTATTTTGCTGTTGCCGGGCCCGGCGCCATTGCTCGACTGAAATAAAATGCCGTCAGGGGCCAGGGTGGGCCTTTGCATCAGAATCAGGAATCCAAACCGGACAACGGAAACATTGACTTTTATAAAACCCGCGAATAATGTCAAGAACTTCGGATTGGGTTGACTGTTCAGAGCCAGAATAATCAGGCTATCCAACAACTAACAAGAATCAATACAGGAAGCGTATGAAACCGATCGATCTAAGAAGCGATACCGTGACCAGGCCTTCCCCGGAGATGCTCGCCGCCATGAGCAGGGCCGAAGTGGGTGATGATGTCTATGGCGAAGACCCGAGCGTCAATCGCCTGGAAGAGTTGGCGGCTGAAAAGCTGGGCACGGAGGCGGCTCTCTTTGTCAGCAGCGGCACTCAGGGCAACCTTCTGGGGGTCATGACCCACTGCACCAGGGGCGACGAATACATCGTGGGGCAGAAGGCGCACACCTACCGGCTTGAGGGTGGCGGAGCCGCCGTTCTGGGCGGCATTCAGCCCCAGCCCCTCGATTTTGAGACGGACGGAACTCTTGATCTGGTAAAGGTCGCCTCCTTCATAAAACCGGACGATATCCACTGCGCCAGAACCAGGCTTCTGTGCCTGGAGAACACCATGGGTGGCACCCCCCTGCCCCTGGATTACCTGGGGCAGGCGGCACGGCTCGCTACAAAGCACCGCCTGAACACCCATCTGGACGGGGCCCGCATCTTCAATGCTTCCGTCAAACAGGAGGTGTCGGTGCAAGCTATCTCCAGGCACTTCGATTCCATCTCCTTTTGTCTGTCCAAAGGACTGGGCGCCCCGGTGGGCTCGGTGCTCTGCGGCAGCAGGGAGCAGATCCAAAAGGCGCGCCGCTGGCGGAAGGTCCTGGGCGGGGGTATGCGCCAGGCTGGTTACCTGGCGGCCGCAGGGGTCTACGCCCTTGAAAACAATGTCCAGAGGCTTGCAGAGGACCACGCCAATGCCGCGCTTCTGGCCCGGGGGCTGGCCGAGGTCGAGGAATTGGAGGTTGAGTCTTCTTCGGCCAGGACCAACATGGTCTTCGTCAAGATGGATCAGGAAGCGGCCGGGCGGTTGACCGCACACCTCAAAAAGCAGGGGATCATCATCCAGGGCAGGGAGGATATCAGACTGGTCACCCACCTGGATGTCTGCCGTAAAGACATCGCCAGTGTCTTGGAGGCAGTCAAGGCCTATTTTGCAAGAGGAAAATAAACTGGAATCATTTTCCTATCCATTCCCGCATCTCCTTCTGAATCCGACTCCAGTCCGATGAGAGCCGGAGTTCGAGGAACAGGGCGAAGATCTCGTCCAAGATTTCCAGGCTTTTTTCAATGAGATACATCTTCTCCAGAAATCTGGCATCCGGATCTTCGCCTTCTTCGAGCTTCAGGTCCACCTTCGGGGTCTTGAGGCCGGTCAGGCAGAAATCTTCGCCTTTGACCTGAACCAGCCAGGAGTTTTCGTCCTGCTCCATTCTGATCCTGGCCTGGTTGACTTTTTTCCCGGTCTGCAGCCCGAGTTTGGCTTCCCGCAGCTCAGACAGGGGACCGCTGCTGACAGCCGTGTCAAGGGATTCCCCCTCTCCGCCAAGCACGGAAATGCGCTGTTCAAGGAACAGGGCAAAATCCTGACCTGTTTTGCTCTGGAAGAGGCCGTTTTTCTGATCGGTGTAGAACCAGAGCCAAGTCAAAAAATCCCGGCCGATAAACGGGGCCAGGGTCTCTGCTTTTAAAATGTCTGCGGCTTCCATAGGCGTGTTGGCTTTTATACTCACGGTCGTCATAAATTGAGGGTTTCATTATTCGCTATCTTGGCAGTCGATGCCGTATATTTCGGCGGCCCTGCAATTTATTCCTCCCGTAAGTATCAATAATGTTATAAAGTTACATAAGAATGGCCAAGCAACGTGGATCAGAGTAATTCAGTGAAAATGAATTTTCATTAATATTATCAAGTAGATACCGGAAGATGGCCCAAAATGAAGCTCCTATCCTGCATGATTTCTACTATGTTCGTGATTTATCCGGTTTTGCCCCGGGAGTTTTCTACTCCGGGGCAAAACCGGATTCAGACGAAGATTGCCGGTTCGTACTCAGTCAGGAGATTGCGCTGCTCCTTGTCCACAAGATCCCAGGCCAGATAGAAAGGCGTCAGGGGTTCCAGGTGGAGCTTGAAGGTCTGGGTGAAGTGGTCTTCAAACAGGCTGCGCATCTTGGCCTGGGTGCTTGCGAAGTAAATCCGGTTGATCCGGGAATTCCAGATTACATCAAAGACGGCCGGAACAGGGAGAGTCCTGGTCATGAGTCTGAGCCTGACCTGTTCTTTCAGTTCTTTTTTCTGGTCCCTGCCGATAAATTTCTTGCCCTGCTCTTTGGCCTTGGTCAGCGCCTCTTCCAGGGTTATCTGGTAGTGTTTTTTAAAGACCGCCGGGGGGATCCGCCGGGTATCGACCCGCAGGGCAAAGGCCAGGTATTCGCCCTTGTAGACCGGGGCTTCGGACCAGCTGTTGTCCAGCATGTTGTCGATGCTCACCCAGCCAAAGGATCGTTCTTCACTGGATTGGTCGATATCTCGGAAGCAGTGCTCCTGCAGGAGATCAGTGACCCGGGGCCAGATCCCCTTGGGAACTTCATCGATGACCCTGTATCTGACAAAGGAGGCACTCGCGGACAAGAAACCCATGTGTTCAGCTCCCGGATCCATCTTCGGCCCGGCTGGAAACCGGGCCAAAAATGGATTATAAGTATGTATTAAATAAGTTCAGACTTCGTACACCTGGACCAATTATGAGAGTTAACTGCTTGAAATGATTTATTTGACTTCAAAATTGGACATTTCACAGGTTTCAGGTGTCAGCCCTGCCTCTGGCCGGCCTGACATGTAACTATCGAATATTTATTACAATATACAGGCATGCTGCTACAATAATGCTCAAGTCCACAGCTGCCAGTTTGATCGAGGAAGAAACTTCAATTTGAGTCACTGGCACTCTCTTTACGAACCGGGCGACAGGGTTCTCT
>JAIPDR010000092.1 GCA_021737615.1 Desulfohalobiaceae bacterium
ATCTCCTCCACGAAGTCTTTCCACAAGACGATGGTGTGTTTTCCCAGCGGCGAGTTGATCCCGAAGCAAGTCTGCCCTTTCCAGCGAATCTTTTTCTCGGCGGCAGTAACCGGGCCGATTGCCAGTAGCATGGAAAAAACCAGTACCAGGCCGATAAAAACCATCGAAGATCGCGTTTTGGGAATCATTTTATCCTCCTCGGGGTTGATGGTTTCAGGGAAGGGTTAAATTATCCGGATAAACGCTAAGAAAACGAGATGATTTTGTCAACACAAAAATCTTTTTGCAGACGCGCCTTACCCTGATCAGCCGGATAAACACGCCTTCCGGTTTGACCCCTGCCTCTGCCTGGGCTACCATGGACACAGTTTTGTAATCCCTGCTTCGACTTACATCCAGCCTTAGGCCGGCGTCTTTGCGAGGCAGGCGGCCCCCGGAGGGAGCAAGGCATGTTTTCTGAGGAAATAAGGCAGACGGCCGCGCAATGCCGCCACTATGCCATGTGCAAGATAGATTTCCTGGACACCGGGATCTGCGCCTCGGGCAGGGAAAACCATTATGTCAGCCATTTTCCCCAGGGCCGGATGCTTGAAAAAGGCAGGGATCTGTTCTATGTTTCCGCAAATATGACCAGCGATGATTTCAGACAGGAGCTCTGGGCCTGTTTGGCCCTGCAGCAGACCGACGGGCTCGGCCTGAGAACGGCAAAGCAGCTCCTTGAGCACTACGGGTCGGCCCGGGCCGCGCTCAAAGACGCCTCAGGCTGGCCCGGGAAAAACCTGGTCCGGACCAAGGTCGCGGACCTTGTCCTTCGAGAGGCGTACAAGGCTGCGGCCTCTGCCGAATGGGACCTCATCCAAAAGCATAACCACGGCATTCTCCTCTTCTGTGACCCTTTGTATCCGGAGAGGCTGCGCCAGATTCCGGATCCCCCGCTCTTTCTCTACTACCAGGGCCGCCCCGAAATCCTGCAGCAGCCCTGCCTGGCCATGGTCGGTTCCAGGTCCTGCTCCAAATACGGTCTGCAGGCCGCGTCTGAAATCGCCCTTGACCTGTCCAGAGAGGGACTGGGCGTGGTCTCGGGCTTCGCCCTGGGAATAGACCGCCAATCCCATATCTCCGCCATGAAGGGCCGGGGCAGGTCGATCGCCGTCCTGGGTACGGGTGTGGACATCCTCTATCCGGTCAGGAACCGGGACCTGCGGGAGACCATGAGCCGGTCCGGTCTGCTTCTCACTGAATTTCCCCCGGGGACCCCGCCCGATCCCCACAATTTCCCCAGAAGAAACCGGATCATCAGCGGTCTCGGCCTCGGAGTGCTGGTTATCGAAGCCGCGGAGAAAAGCGGCAGCCTGATCACCGCCAGGCTGGCCCTGGAGCAGGACAGGGAAGTCTTTGCCATACCCGGCCCCCTGCACCTGCCCACCTATTACGGATGCCACTCCCTGATCCGGCAGGGGGCCCTGCTGATCAGAAACGCCGCCGACATCCTGCAGGAGCTCTCCCCGGTCCTGCATCACGAATGGCCCCTGTCCGGTCCGGGAAAAGAGAACCGATCGCAGAAAGAACTGCCCCTGGACTTGAGCCCCGACGAAGCGAGCCTGGCCCGGATCCTGGAAAAGCACTCCCAGCTGCACATAGACAGACTTTCACAACTCCTTGGCTGGCAGAGCAACCTGGTCAGCCAGACCCTGCTCATGCTCGAGCTCAAGGGACTGGTCAAGCGCAAGACCGGGATGTACTACTCATTGAAATGAAGAAAGGACAGGCGAACATGTACGGAGACAGACACCCGGAAGCCCGGGAGCCGTCGCTGGACGGAACCCGCAGCCCGGTCGATGAATTCCTGCAGGTCATCGAGATTCAAAAAGGGCTGTCTGCGGCCACCATCAGGGCCTATCGCACCGATCTCTGCCAGGCGGAGGCATTTTTCCAGGGACTCGGCCTGACCCTGACCAGTCCGGGGCAGATCGAATCCCGGGACCTGCACCGATACCTCGGTCATCTGCATCGCCTGCAAATCAGCAAAAGCAGCATGTCCAGAAAACTGTCCTGCCTGAGAGGCTATTTCGGCTTCTGCCTGAAGCAGAAGATCATCTCCCGGGATCCGACGCAAGGGACCCGCAACCCCAAACAAAGCAAGGGGCATCCCAGGATGCTGAACATCGACCAGGTTCTGGCCCTGCTGGAGACCAGGCTCGATCCCGACCCGGAAGGCCTCAGGGATCTTGCCCTGGCCGAACTCCTCTACGGCTCCGGCCTGCGCATCAGCGAGGCCCTGAACCTGGATCTCTTCAACCTCGATTTCGGGCTCGGCCTGGTCAGGGTCCTGGGCAAGGGGGGCAAAGAACGGCTGGTCCCCATGACCCAAACAGGCCAAAAACGCCTGCTGCGCTATCTGGAGCAAAGATCTTTCTTCAATCCCGAACCTTCCCGGAAAGCCTTTTTCCTGGGAAGAAGGGGGAAAAGGCTGCAGCGGCGTCAGGCCAACCGCATCCTGGAGAAACTGTCCCGGCTGGCCGGGCTTCCCCAGGCAATCAGCCCCCATGTCCTCAGACACAGCTTCGCCACCCATCTCCTGGAGGCAGGAGCGGATCTGCGTTCCGTTCAGGAGCTTCTCGGGCACTCCCGTCTGTCCACCACCCAGCGCTACACCCACCTGACCATGGGCAAGATCCTGGAGACCTACGACAAAGCCCACCCCAAGGCAAAGGGCAAGTCGAATACATCGTAATTTCCAGTCCCGGCTCTTTGGACTTCACGGTGCAAAGGGCCAAGTTGCCTGAATCCCGCCCGGGCCGGGCCGGCTTTTCAAATTGCAGCGGGTAAAAGTTCTTTGATTTTTTATAATTTTTCAGCTATTATATGCCTTTCAAAGCAGACAAAAAAATCAACAATCCCAAATCCAAAATATGACAGCAGATGACCTTTGATTGGAGAGAGGCCTTCACCAGGCTGCCGGACATCGCCTGGGCCGAGGATGAAACCCTGCTCAGACCCGTCAGCATCAGCACTCTGGGGAATCTGAAGCGGTTTTTAGACCTGGTGCATATCAAGTACACCCTTCTCCGTCCTTTTGTGGAACTGGACGCCTATCCCCTTGTCTCTCCGGACGAGCTCATGCCTTCATTCGAGGCCACCCTGTACGAGTTTTACAAACTCCCGGGCTTCAGCCTCATTGCCTTTGACCGGCCTCTTCATTACTTCCTGGAGCCCTTTCAATTCGACATCCTTCACTGCGTCGAAGACGCCATCGAATTGAGCAGCGGGCCGGCCAGTCCTTTTGAACCGGCGATTATCAAACAGAACCAGTCCACTTTTTTGAGCAGGCTGCCAAAGCCGATCCAGGACCAGTTCAAGAAGGAGTTTGCAGACAATAGAGTAACGGATGTCAACATCTACCCCAAGACCCTGCCCTATATACTGCATATGGACCGCGGCCATGTCATGTCGAAAAACAACTCCGGGGATTTCTACCTTTCCGGCATCTATGCCTCTTTTCCCTCGCATCTGGACTCGGAGCTCAAACAATTCGGGCTGAAGATAGGCAAATTCAAAAGGGACGACAGCCTCCTCTACGAATTGAACAGAAACTTTGTCTACCAATTCCTCATGGAACTCTACGGCTTTCCCATCGCAGCCGAGAGAAGGACCTCGGCAGCCCTGTTTGCCAGGCAGCTCAACAGAAAACAGGAAAACTTCCTGATCCGGGTCCTTGGCCAATCGGACCGGACGATCACCACCATCTCGGCAAACCCGGAGAACAGAAAGAGCCCTTTGGTCGAAAAGACCGCCCTGGTCGCCATGCAGAAAATCGGACAAGACAAGTTACAAGCCCTTGAACGCGAAGGTTTTTTGATATCCAAGTCTCCCCCGGCAGCCATTTTGAGGGTGTTCTACCGCCAGCACAGGTATGACCCTACCAATATCCGCAGAGACAGAGCCTTGTCCGCCACCCACCAGGAATTCATCCACCCTTTGACCGGAAGGACCAAAAACGCAGCCAGTTTTATCAAAGACTCCACCCTGCTCTACCTGGCCCTGAACGACATCGTCAAAGGCGAATATTTCGGACGTATCAAATACAAGCGCAACGAAATCGTGGAAAACACCGACAGCCATGAAAAAAAATTGAAATTTCTCTATGCCTGGCTCAAAAAGCACCAGCGCAGAATTATCGGCTATTCCGACGAATTCTACGACAAGGTAGCCAAAGTCCTTGACAACTATCTCTTTGCCAAGGAAAACTACTATCAATTCCAGGAGCACAATGAACTTTATCAGGAGGTCTGGAAGCAGTATAGTTTTATCCGCCAGGCCAGAAAAGTGAAACAGCTCGAGGACATCAGACAGAAAAGATTCAAAGGCCGAAAAATCAACTACCTGGAGATGCTCGAGAGGATTGCCGCGGTTTTGAAAGACTTGAAATTCGAGATCGTGGTCCAGTTCGAATCTCTCCTGGAGCACGCACTGGCCACCTGCAATGAAACCCTCAATGACTCCTATCTCCTCAGGCGATACATCAAGGCATCTCCGGATGATCTGTCTGCCTACGGAAGGGAAATCCGGAAAAAATACAAGCAGCTGCAGGACCTGCGGGACGATTTTTCCGCTCTGCAAAACTGATATCCGCAGTGAACCCCCGGGCCGGGAATCCGGTCCGGGGTTCACTGCGGATATAAGGAGTGAAACATGTTTTGCCGGAAGTGCAAATACACAAGCTTTGATTATCTCGATTCCTGCCCTGAATGCGGCTTTGACTGGAGGCAGCAGAAAAAGGATCTGAACCTGGACTGGCTCCTGCCGCCCTCGAGCAAAGCCCAGTTTTCCCTGCTCGGGAAGGATCAGGAGGGCCCCCGGGCCGACAGCCGGCCTGAACAGCCCCCGGCTGAGTCAGACCCCTTGGCCGGGAAACAGGAGAGCCCATCCTCCCGGGAGCGGAAACAGTCCGGCCAGACCCAGGTTCCTGAAAAGGCGCCGCTCTACGGCCAAGAAGACATTGAACAGGAAACCAATCAGGAGGCCAGGACCGTTCGGGAGCCGGAATCCCGGAGCCGGAGTCAGGGTCTGGCCGAGGATCCCCCTGTCCGGGAAGTCGACCTGCAGGAGATAGAGTACTCTTTCGAAGATCCGCCCGAGGCGCCGGAGGAGGAAGCTTCTTCCCGGGCCGCGGACCGCTCGCCGGGAGAAGACGCAGACGGCCGGCCGATTCTCCTGGACGAGGCCGAGATAGAAATCGAACTGGAGGAAGAGACAAAACAGCCCGAGCCACCGGGCGAGAAGCAGGGAAGGCCTCCCGCGTCCGCAGACCCTGGAGGAGTTCAGGAGGATGAAGACGACCAATGGGCCGCCCTTTTGGAGGAGATCGATATAGAGTCGGATTCACCGAAAGACCCGGACAAGGCCAGGTAACGGCTTATGAGCACGCCAGCCCCCCTGGCCGAACAGCTGCGTCCCGGCAGCCTTGAAGAACTTATCGGCCAGGGCCGTATCCTCGATCAAATCAGACCCCTGCTGCAGGGAAACCGTCTGCCCAGCCTGCTTTTTTTCGGTCCCCCGGGCTGCGGCAAGTCCAGCCTGGCCATCCTTCTGGCCAGGAGCTTCGACCGGACCTGGCTCAGGTTGAGTGCCCCGGAGACAGGCCTGAGCGCTCTGCGCAAAAAAATCGCCGAGACCGATATCCTGATCCTGGACGAGATCCACAGGTTTTCCAAGGCCCAGCAGGACTTCTTCCTGCCCCTTCTGGAAACAGGAAAAATCACCCTCCTGGCCACGACCACCGAGAACCCGTCCTTCCATCTGACCAAACAGCTCCTGTCCAGGCTCCATGTCCTGCGGCTGAAGCCTCTGTCCCCAAAGGATCTGACCCGCCTGGCCGGAAAAGGCCTCGACCGGCTCGGACTCAGCCTGCCCGAAGACAGCCTGGAGATGCTGGTCAAGGCATCGCAGGGCGACGCCAGAACGCTTTTGAATCTCCTGGAATATGCCGCCGAACTCCCTGCAGAAGACCGCGGCCGGGAAAAACTGACCAGCAAGCTTCCCCAGGTCATGCAGCGAAGCGATAAGCAGGGGGACAGCCACTATGAACTGGCCTCGGCCCTGATCAAATCCATAAGGGGCAGCGACCCGGATGCGGCCCTGTACTACCTGGCCGGGATGCTCGAAGGGGGCGAAGATCCCAGATTCATCTGCCGCAGGCTGATCCTCTCGGCCTCCGAAGACATCGGGCTGGCCGACCCAAGCGCTCTGACCCTGGCTGTTTCCTGCCTCCAGGCGGTGGAACTGACCGGGATGCCGGAGGGCTTCATCCCCCTGGCCGAAACCGTGACCTACCTGGCCCTGTCTCCCAAGAGCAACTCGACCTACGCCGCCTATCTGGCCGCCCAGAAGGAAATCCGGGAAAACGGCCTGCGCACGGTGCCCTTCCATCTCAGAAACCCCTCCACGACCCTGCACAAGCAATGGGGCTACGGCAAAGGCTACAAATACCCCCACGCCTTTCCCGGGAGCTGGATCCAGCAGGATTATCTCCCTGAGGGACTCGAAAACCGCACCTTCTACTCCCCCAAGGACCAGGGTATGGAGCAGAAGCTCAATCTCTGGCTGAAGGGCAAGCTGCGGAAGAAGCCGGGAAAGCCGAAATAATACCGAACCATCTAAAATTTTTAATTATTGTAATCAGGAGACTTGACAGCCCCGCTTTTATGGTGCAAGACTTTGTACTCATAATCCCCCCAATTGCGGCCAGGCTGCATGAATTTTTCGATTACAGAGACACCCTGATAATCAGCAATATCTTTAAAATGAAAAAGGAAGACCATGCTTAATCGGATTTCGGCCTTAATTGTCGTCCTCCTGGTATCGGCCCTGCTTATCGGCTGTGCCGGCGAACCCCAGGAGATGACCATGAAAGACCCCGGGATCAGACCGTCCCGGGATAAGCGGATCGTCTTTCCGAACGGCCTGATCACAGCCGGCGGGTCCAGCCGGCAAGCCGCGGCCCTGGCCGAGATCATGGTCCAATCCCACAATATGGCGGTGCAGCAGCGGGAACGTATGGAACGCTCTCTCGAACAGGGAAAGCAGATCTCCCAAAGACTCCGGGACGCCTTTGAGCGCAATCAGAGTTCGGCCCGAATGTCCCTGGAGAGTCTTCATGAGATTGCCAATGACCAGGGCTCCGGGGAGATTACCATTTTTTTCCCGGTTGATTCGGCAGAAATCCCTGAAGGCAGTCCGGAGCATGAACGGCTGGTCCGTTTTGCCGACTACCTTGCCCGGGCGGCCAAGGGCCGGACAGTGCACATTATTTCGGCCGGAAGCGCTTCTGACTTCGGCCCGGATGACCGAAACCGGCAGCTGGCTGAAAAACGGGCTCAGGCCCCTATTCCAATTCTGAATCACTACCTGGTCAAGACACCGCACCAGTACCACCGGATTTACGGTACAGGCGACACCTACAGTCCCGGCGATGTGAACATGGATGTCCACAGGCGATATCAGCATGTCCACCTGACTGCCTTCTACGAAGAAGATGAAAGACCGGCAGGCCAATCCGGAGCCTCGAACGTGGCGGACTCAGCAGGGTCCGGATCTGATTTCTCAAGGCTGCCCCAGGGTTCGAGATTCACCAATTCAGTGGGTATGGATTTTGTCCGTCTGCAGTCAGGAGTCTTTACCATGGGCAGCCCGGAGAACGAATACGGCCGGGACGACAACGAAAGGCAGCACCAGGTCGCATTGACCAAGGACTTTTACATCCAGACCACAGAAGTGACCCAGAGGCAATGGAAGGCGGTCACCGGGGAAAACCCCTCTTATTTTCAGATCTGCGGCTCAGACTGCCCTGTTGAACAGGTCAGCTGGAATGATGTCCGGGAATTTATAAAAAAGCTGAACCAGATGGAGCACACCGAAACCTACCGCCTTCCAACTGAAGCGGAATGGGAGTATGCCTGCCGGGCCGGAAGCCGAACCCCTTTCTACGGGGGCGGCCGGATTGCGGAAGACCCGCTTGGCTACAACCAAGACCTTGCGCTTCGGGGCTGGTATTTTCGCAACTCCGAAAAGAGCCCGCACAGGGTAGCCCGGAAAGAGCCGAATGCCTGGGGCTTATACGATATGCACGGCAATGTCTGGGAGTGGTGCCGGGATTGGGTCAGCAAGTACCCCTTTCACGCAGTGAGCGATCCGGCCGGACCGGGGCAGGGACTGCACAAGATACGAAGGGGCGGGAGCTGGAGCCACTACCCCGTGTTCTGCCGGTCTGCCTACCGCAGCTGGATCGACCCGGACAGCGCAACCCCGGAAATCGGCTTCCGGCTGGTCAAGGACGTGGCCGAACCGCCTCGCAGGGCGCAAACCACTCAAGAACACCAACCAGGACGGGAATCAGGACCGGCTTCGGCAGCAAGGCACAGATAGTAAACGAGCTTTTTGAGCCTGGTCGCCGGAAAGAAGCAACCGTTTTTTGTTTACCGCTACGGGAATCGGCTGCGATAAAGGCAGGCAGGATCCACAGAGAACTATGCAGCTTAAAAGGCTCTTTCTGGCCGCGTTCATACTGGCCTTCTCTTTTGCCCTCGGACTGTTTGGTCAGCGTTTCGTATCCCTTGGATCGGGCAGCCTCGACCTGCATGCCTCTTTCCAGCTTCCCCGGTCCGGTATCTGGTTGCCCCGCCAAAAACTCCAAACTCTTCCCACGGCCGGATCTGCCTGGAAACGATTGAAAGAGGCCGCGGACAGCCCCATCCTCCCGCCCGATCTGGGCTATCAGGACAGCCCGGTCAACGTGCAAGTCCTGGCCAGGGCCCTGGTCTTTGCCAGGACAGGCGAAAAAAGGTACAGAGACGAGGTTGCGGCGGCCTGCCTGCTGGCCATGGGCACGGAGAGGTCCGGCAATGCCCTGTCTTTGTCCAAACAGCTCCTGGCCTATGTCCTGGCTGCCGACCTTGCGGGCTTGCCCGATCCAGAAGACCTGCGCTTCCGGAACTGGCTCCAGAACACCCTCAAATACCGCTATCCCAGCGGCAAGACCCTGCGCTCGACGCATGAAACCAGGCCGAACAACTGGGGGACCCTGGCCGGGGCCTCCAGACTGGCCGCGGCCGTCTATCTCCAAGACGAAGAAGAGATCAAACGATGCGCCGAGGTTTTCAAAGGCTGGCTCGGAGACCGGGAGACCTATGCCGGTTTTCGCTACAAGGATCTTTCCTGGCAGGCGGCTCCGGGCCGGCCGGTGGGCATCAACCCGAAAGGTTCAATGAAACAGAACCATTCCATAGACGGAGTCCTGCCGGATGACCAGCGACGCAGCGGGAGTTTTCGCTGGCCTCCTCCCAAGGAAAACTATGTCTACACAGCCCTGCAGGGGGCGGTGGCCCAGGCCGTGCTCTTATCCAGATGCGGCTACGATGTCTGGAAGTGGCAGGATCGGGCTCTGCTCAGGGCCTTTCATTGGTTGTATCAAGAGGCCGAATATCCGGCCGGGGGGGATGACATGTGGATGGTTTTCGTCATCAACAAGGCCTACAGGGTAAATCTGCCTGGTCCGGCCCCGACCAAGACGGGAAAAAACGTGGCTTTCGCGGACTGGACCCACGGTTCCCAAAGCCGGCTTCCTCAAACAAGTCAAGATTGAAGAAAGCGAGCTTTGCTTTGCTCAGGACGCAAAGCTCCCTGCGAAAAGAATCAAGGGAAGAACCGCAGGTTCTAGCTTGAAGGATTAACTCCATGCCCGGGACGGGCACAACGAAACATATAAAAGGCACTGCATGTCCGACTTGCATAAAAGGATTCTGGAAGAGATCGACCGCTTGAGCCGGGAAGAAAAGATCGAACTCCTGCAGCAGCTCGAAACCAGAAGCCGGACTGACAGTCGCCGTTTCCAGAGACGGCCCTTTTTCCTGGAAGTCAGCTACCGCGATGAACAGGACCGGATATACCAGGACTTCGTCCGGGACTTGAGCGCCGGAGGGCTTTTCCTGGAAACCACTGAACCCCACCTGATCGGACAGGAAATCCAGCTCAACTTCTCTCTCCCCGGCCTGGAAGAACCTCTCCCGGTCCAGGGCAAAATTGTTCGCAAGCGGCCCGGCGGGGTCGGGGTCCGTTTCAAACAGCCCTTTCATTTTTTTCAGACCCTTCTCCATCCAAAATCCACCCGCCTTCCACTCGGGCTCTCCCCGCTGCAACAGGTCAAGATAGCCCTCAAAGAACGCCTGCCGGATTCCATGGTCAAGAGTTACGGCCTGCAAAAGTCAAGATTGCAGCCATTTCTGGAACCCCTTCAAAAATTCCGCTACCAGGGAAAAAACCGCTTCTGTCCTGTATGTGAAAATTCCATCAACAGGTTTCTCCCGCACTACGACTCGGCCCGGCCCGAGGCCCGCTGCCCTGTCTGCAGGTCCCTGGAAAGACACCGCCTGGACTGGATCTTCTTCCGGAAAATGACCGATCTGTTCAGTCTGCAAGACAAACGTTTCCTTCATGTGGCCCCGGAACAGATGTTTGAAAAGAGATTTCGCGCCCTGCATTCCCTGACCTATGTCACTGTGGACCTTAAAGAGCGGACTGCCGATGTCAGGGGAGATCTCATGCATCTGCCTTTTCCGGAAAAAACATTTGATTCGATCTACTGCAGCCATGTGCTGGAGCACGTTCCCGATGACCGGCAGGCCCTGCATGAATTATACCAGATCCTGAAGCCATCGGGCTGGGCCGTCATCCAGGTACCGATCACGGCCCAAAGGACCCGGGAAGACTCGAACATGAGCGATCCTCTTTTGCGGGCCAAAATATTCGGCCAGCACGATCATCTGCGCCGCTATGGATATGATTTCAAGGACCGACTGGAGGCCGCCGGCTTCCGGGTCATGATTCACCGGGCTGAATCCATCATCGGAAACCGGGAAAACCTGGCCAGGATGGGGATTCAGGAAAACCGCACCGTCTTTTCCTGCCGGAGGCAGACATGAAAAATCAGAGGCAATTGACTGTTCCGGCCATCATTTTAGCCAGGGGCGGATCCAAGGGGGTACCCGGAAAAAACATCCGCCCCCTGGCCGGAAAGCCTCTTCTGCTGCACACGATTGAACAGGCCGGGGCAGCCAGGACCACTGATCCGGTCTATGTCAGCACCGATGATGAGCAGATCGCGTCCACGGCCGCTTCTGCCGGAGCTCTGGTCATCCATCGTCCGCCGGATCTGGCCGCGGATGATTCCTCTTCCGAATCCGCCCTGCTGCATGCCCTGAAATCATGGCGTACTGAAGGCCTCGATCCGGACATTATCGCCTTTCTCCAGTGCACTTCTCCCATCAGAAAGCCTGAAGACATCGATCAGGCGGTAACCCAGCTCCTTAGAAACAGGGTTGACTCCCTGTTGTCCGTGGCCCCCACACATCGTTTTTTGTGGACCAGGCAGGATAACGGGGCTCCCAGGCCGATAAATTTCGATTACGAGTTTCGGCAACGCAGACAGGACCTGCCGCCTCAATATGTCGAGAACGGCTCCATCTACATCTTCAGGCCCTGGGTCCTGGAAAACTCGAACAATCGGCTCGGCGGCAAACTGGATCTCTACGTCATGCCTGAAGAATCATCCCTGGAAATCGATTCTGAACTGGATTTCGACATCGTGGAGTATGTGATGCGCACCAGAGGATATGTGAGATGATCATCGACAAAGACATAAAAAAATATATCGTTTTTTCCGAAGATTCGCTGCTGCACGCCCTGGAAAAGATAAGCAACAACAAAATGCGCATCGTCTTTGCCGTGAATGAGGTCGGGCTGCTGGAAGGAATCATGACCGACGGCGATTTTCGTCGCTGGCTGACCAAACAGCAGGACTTCAATCTCAATCGTCCCGTGATCGAGGTGGCCAACCGCGATTTCTTGTCCTTTCCTGAACAGACACCGCTAACAACCATAGAACCTAACTTCTCGGAAAAAATCGAACATATCCCCCTGGTGGACGACTACTTCCGCCTGGTGGGAGTGGCCACCAGGCGCACACCTGAGATCAGCATCCAGGGCAGGATCATCGACCAGGAATCTCCCTGCTTCATCATCGCTGAAATCGGCAACAACCATAACGGCGATGCCGGTCTGGCCGGACGCCTGGTGGAGGCTGCAGTGGACGCAGGCGCGGATTGTGCGAAGTTTCAGCTCCGGGACCTGAACTCCCTCTATCGGACCTCCGGGGCGAAGAACCGGTCCGAAGACCTGGGAACGGAGTACACCTTGGATCTCCTGGACAAATTTCAGCTCCCGGAAAAAGAACTCTTTACCCTCTTCGACTACTGCCATGAACTGCAAATCATACCCATGTGCACCCCTTACGATCTCTTTAGTCTGGAGAGGCTGGAAAACTACGGTCTGCCCGCCTACAAGGTGGCCTCGGCCGACCTGACCAACGACCACCTGCTCCAGGCCCTGGCCGCTACAGGCAAGCCGCTCATCTGTTCGACAGGCATGTCCAGGGAACGGGAGATCGTGCACGCCGTGGATCTCTTGCACTCATACGGCGCCAAATACGTCCTCTTGCATTGCAACGCCACCTACCCGGCCCCGTTCAAGGACGTCCAGCTGGGTTATCTTTCCCATCTCCGAGAGATCGGTCGTTCCCTGGTAGGGTATTCCGGACACGAACGGGGCATTTCCGTGCCCATCTCAGCCGTGGCCCTCGGAGCCAAGGTCGTGGAAAAGCATCTCACCCTTGATAAGACCATGGAAGGAAGGGACCATCAAGCCAGCCTCCTTCCTGAGGAATTCAGGTACATGGTCCAGGGCATTCGGGAGGTCGAACTCTCCCTGGGCGGACCTGAGGACGGCCGCATCATATCCCAGGGCGAACTCATCAACCGGGAGTCCCTGGCCAAGAGCCTGGTGGCCGGCCGGAAAGTACCCAAGGGGACGATAATCGGTTCGGAGGTGATCGAGGTCAAGAGCCCGGGAATGGGACTGCCCCCATATCGCAGAAAGGAACTCATCGGCAAAAAGGCCAAACGGGACATCCCTTGCGGTGACTTCTTCTATCCCTCGGATGTGGAGGATGAAACGGCCATACCCCGCAATTACGATTTTCCCCGCTCCTGGGGAATCCCGGTCCGCTTCCATGACCTGGGCCGGATGGCCGGTCTCTCGAACATGGACTTCGTGGAGTTTCACCTGAGCTATAAAGACCTTGAGGTCGATTTGAAGGACATTTTCGAGGGGAGGCTGGATCTTGGATTCACTGTACACAGCCCCGAGCTGTTTGCAGGCGACCACATCCTCGATCTCTGCTCCCTTGACCCGTCCTACTGGGAGCAATCCCTGCAGGAAATGCAGCGGGTCATCGATCTCGGCAAGCGACTGCAGGATTACCTTCCCGGAACCACAAGACCGTTGATCATCACCAATGTCGGCGGATTCAGCCTGCATGCCCACCTGCCTGCTCATAAACGCGGCCCCCTCTATGAACGCCTGGAAGAGGCCCTGGATCAATTGAATACAGACGGCGTGGAAATCATTCCCCAGACCATGCCCCCCTTTCCCTGGCACTTCGGCGGTCAGCGCTATCATAATCTGTTTGTAGATCCGAACGAAATCGCATCCTTTTGTGAAAAGAATCAAATGCGGATCTGCCTGGATGTCTCCCACTCCAAGCTGGCCTGCAACCACTTCAAGATATCCTTTACCGAGTTCATCCGTCTGGTCGGACCCTATACTGCCCACCTGCACCTGGCCGACGCTTCCGGCGTGGACGGGGAAGGGCTGCAGATCAACCAAGGCGAGATCGATTTCAAA
>JAIPDR010000093.1 GCA_021737615.1 Desulfohalobiaceae bacterium
TCGACTTTCTGCGATTTTCAGGAACTGAAGGACATGGCCCAGATGGCCAGGGAGGAGCAGATCGAGCTGATCATGACCACCGGCCACCGCAAGGCCTGGGACCCGGGGGCCAAGGAAGGAGCGACCTTCGAAGGGGCCATGCAGGGCATGCGCCTGCGCGGTTCGGACAACATCTCCTACCACATCGCGGATATAATGCGCAATGTCGAGGCCGGGTTCAGAGGCTTTCTGGTCTACGATGAAGGGGTGCTGTCCATCCTCAACCAGATGCGGGCCGAAGGGGTCCTGCCCGAGGAGACCGTGTTCAAGTTCTCCGTGTTCGGCGGCTACTGCAATGCAGCCGGGGCCAAGGTCGTCGAATCCATGGGCGTCAATTCCCTCAATCCCCTGTCCGACGTTTCCCTGCCCATCCTGGCCGGAATCCGCAAGACCGTGGACATCCCCCTGGATGTGTACACCATCGTGGTCGACTCCTTCGGCGGCATGTACCGGGCCTATGAGACCCCTGAAATCGCCAGGGTGGCCTCACCGGTCTACTTCAAGCTCGAACCCGGGACCTCTGAAGCGGACATCTACAAACCCTGGGTCTTTGAAAGCTATCACCAGGACTTTATCCGGGAAAAGGTCAAGATCGCATCAGTACTCCAGGAGATAATGGCCAAGCACGCCCCGGAACTGAAGACATCGCCCAAGGGACCGTCTGATCTCGTGCTGCCAGTGGTATAGAAGAATGTGAGGAGTGAGGAGTGAGAGGAAAGAGGTGAGAGGTGAGAAGAAAGAGGGGTTAGAGATCAGGCCTGATATTCGCTTTTTGGTCGGTAATCTTTCTTTTTCACCCATTATTCCAGCATTCCAATATTCCAGTTCAAGATAAACTATTCTGCCGTTGAAGATTACATTTCTTAAATACAGTTGAGGTCTTTTTTATGTCACTCATCGAAAAAGCATTCGCCGCAAGAACCCATGAGGTGGAATGGTCCGGGATTCGGATCATGTTCGCCATGGCCGATGAAATCCCGGATGTGGTCAACCTGGGTATCGGGCAGCCCGATTTCGACACCCCGGAGTTTATCCGCCAGGCCGCCAAAGAGGCTTTGGATGAAGGATTCACCAGATACCCTCCGGCCAAGGGATTTTACGACCTGCGCCAGGCCATCGCTGAAAAATTAAAGAGGGAAAACAGGCTCAGCCTGGACCCTGATACGGAAATATTCGTCAGTGTCGGGGCCATGCAGGGCATCTTCAACACCTGCCTGCACATGCTGGAGAGCGGCGACGAAGTCATCGTCATCGATCCGGGGTACGACTATTACTCCCAGATCCGGCTTTTCGGCGGCCTTCCGGTTCGGGTCCCGGTCTATGAGGAAAACCGCTTCAAGGTCGACCCGGACGATATCCGAAAAGCGGTGACCGCGAAGACCAAACTGATGATCATCAACACGCCCTCCAACCCCACCGGGGCCATGTTCGACGCGGAAAGCCTCGAAGGCATCGCCCGCATAGCCCAAAAAGAAAACATCTACGTGCTCTCGGACGAACCTTATGAACATATCGTCTTCGACGGCAGGGAGCACGTCAGCATCGGAGCCATGGAGGGCATGAAGGACCTGACCATCTCGGCCTATACCCTGTCCAAATCCTACGCCATGACCGGCTGGCGCGTGGGCTATGTCGCGGCCCCGAAACCGCTCATCGATGAGATGGAAAAGCTCATGGAGCACATGGTCTCCGGAGTGACGGCCATGGCCCAACGGGCCGCCCTGGCCGCGATCCGGGCCGACCAGCAGTGCGTCCGGGACATGGTTGCGGAGTACGAAAAGAGGCGGCGGATCGTCTACGACGGCCTGAACGCGATAGAGAACGTCTCCTGCATCATGCCGGAATCCACCTTTTACGCCTTCCCCAACATCAAAAAGACCGGCCTCGGCTCCTGGGATCTGGCCAAAAAGCTGGTCAAGGAACAGCAGGTGGCTGTCGTGCCCGGCTCCATTTTCGGGAACATGGGCGAGGGCTTTCTCCGGGTGTCCTTTGCCGCGGATGAAGCCAAACTCCGGGAAGGCATCTTAAGGATCAAAAAAGGCGTTGAGAGCCTGAAATCATAAATATGAATTTCATATATCCGCATTTGAACTCCGGTCAAAAGCTAAAAGCGGGTAAAGGGTAACGACATGACTGTTTTCACCAAAGAAGAATATCTGCAGCGTCTGAAAAGAACAAAATCAAGGATGATGGAACAGGACCTGGAGGTCATCGTCCTGGCCGACCCGGCCAATATGAACTACCTGACCGGTTATGACGGCTGGTCCTTCTACACCCCCCAGGTCCTGCTCGTCTCGGTTTATGAAGATGAACCCCAGCTCATCGTCCGGGGCATGGACGTAAACGGAGCCGGGCACACGGTCTGGCTCTCCGCAGACAGCTGTCAGGGCTACCCTGACAGTCTGGTCCAGGTCGCAGACAAACACCCCATGAATTTCGTGGGCGACTTCATCAGGAAGAAAGGCTGGTCCGACAAGCGGATCGGGGTGGAGAAGGACGCCTATTATTTCAATGTCCGCTGCCTGGAAGAACTGCAGAAAACCCTGCCCCATGTTCGTTTCGAGGACTGCAGCCTGCTGGTCAACTGGGTGCGCAGCATCAAGTCCCAGGCCGAGATCCTCTTTATGCAGGAGGCCGGAAAGATAGCGGAAAAAGCCATGCAGACCGCACTTGACAACATCGCCCCCGGGGTCAGGGAATGCGATTGCGTGGCCGAGGTCTACCGGGCCCAGATCCAGGGACTGCCGGAGTTCGGGGGCGATTATCCGGCCATCGTGCCCATGATGCCCACCGGCTCCAAGACATCGGCTCCGCATCTGACCTGGACCGATGAACCCTACCAGAGGGAACAGCCGGTCAACCTGGAACTCTCCGGCTGCCGCCACCGATATCACGCCCCTCTGGCCAGGACGGCCTGGGTCGGACAGAATCCCCCCCAAAAGCTTCAGGATCTGGCCCAAAACACGGTGGACGGACTCAACCTGACCCTGGGAGCCATCAAGCCCGGTGTGACCTGTGAAGAGGTGGAGCTGGTCTGGAGGCAGCACATCGCCAGACTCGGCCTGGAAAAAAAGTCCAGAATCGCCTATGCTCTGGGTCTGAACTATCCCCCGGACTGGGGCGAACACACCATGAGCTTCAGGCCGGGCGACACCACCGTTCTGCGGCCGAACATGACCTTTCACATGATTCTGGGCATGTGGATGGATGATTACGGCTTTGAATGCAGTGAATCCTTCTGGATCACCGACGAGGGCTGCGCCACCTTTTCCGATTTCCCGAGAAAGCTGTTTATGGTAGGATAAAATAGAGGTGTCAGGTTTCAGGTGTCGGGTGTCAGCCGGGACACTGGTCCCTTTAAAGGCAAGTATCAATTGAGAAATCACGCTGCTCTTCAATCAATAAAAGAAACTCTGGCAGGCGCCGCCATCTTGGACCTCGTATGAAACTTCATGTGTTTTCAAAAAGCAAGCCCGTTGAAGATAAGGGATTCTTCACTCGCAGACTCGCTCAGAATGACAGATAGAGGAAGGCTTTGCGTAACTTCATCGTAAGGTATTGAAGTTTCTACCTCGATCAAACTGGGCTTCCGCGACCAGTGGCAGGGCTCATATGAAACTTGATTTTTCTTTGTCCGTCACCCCGGCGGAGGCCGGGGTCCAGCTCTTACTTTTTCTGTCTGGATTCCGGCCTTCGCCGGAATGACGGAGGAGGTGACTCAAAGTTTATTTTTGATCAAACTGGGCGTCGGCGGTCAAAGGCAGGGCTGACACCTGACACCTGAAACCTTAAACATGAGTGACAGGCAGAATAAATTTAACCCTTTGAAATCATTCTAAATTTATGAAATTCCAGGCGACCCCTGGCCAGACCTCCTATGGCGAAGACATCGGCATCCTCCTTCTGGACAGCAGGGCCCCCTTTATCCGGGGCGACGTGGGCAATGCCAAGAGCTACGCCTATCCGGTCCGCTTCAAGCGTGTGGACGGTTTGAGCGTTGAACGGATCTTTGCCCACGACCCATCCTTTCTGGAAAAGATGATCCAGGGGGCCAGGGAGCTGGTGCAGGAAGGAGTCCGGGCCGTCACCGGCGACTGCGGCTTCATGGCCCTCTACCAGCAGGAAGTCAAGGAAAGGGTCGATGTCCCTGTCCTGCTGTCCAGCCTGACCCAGATCCCGTTCATCCGGGCCACACTGCCCCGATGCGCCAAAGTGGGGATCCTGACCGCCAATTCGGATTCCCTGACCGCCGAGCTGTTCTCCGGGCTCGGTCTCGGGCTTGACCAATCCCTGGTTGTCTGCGGACTGCAGGACAAACCCGGTTTTTACGAAGCGGCCATAGCCGAAACCGGGAGCCTGGACAGCGACCGGATCAGGCAGGAGGTCAGGGAAGCGGCCCTGGAGATGATCAGGACCGATCCCGGCATCAGGTCGATCCTGCTCGAATGCAGCATGCTTCCCCCTTACGGGGCCGCTGTCCAGGAAGCCACCGGGCTTCCGGTCTATGATTTCCTGACCATGATTAACCTTGTCCGCTCGGCCCTGGTCAAAGAAGAATTTCCGGACAAAATCTGATATGCGGTTCTTGCCTTTGCGGGCTTCTTGCGCCCCGGAGGCGATAACCGGATAACGGTCAACAATCTCCAATCGACTACGGAAACGATGACCTATGGACAGGATATCGGCACGCATCCAGGACCTCACCCGGGAACTCGTTGCCCTCAGGCGGGATTTTCACGCCCATCCCGAACTCGGATTCCAGGAATACCGGACCGCCGAATGTATAGAACGCTATCTGCAGGATCTCGGCCTGACCACGAAACGCATGGCCCGGACCGGGGTCGTGGCCCTGCTTCAGGAATCAAGGCCGGGGCCTGTCCTCATGCTCAGGGCGGACATTGACGCCCTGCCCATCACCGAGGAGAACAGCCTGGACTACTGTTCGCAAAACAAGGGGGTCATGCATGCCTGCGGCCACGATGCCCACACAGCCATGCTCCTGGTGGCCGCCAGGATTCTGGTCGAGGAGAAAAACGACCTTGCCGGATCCATCAAGTTCGTCTTTCAGCCCAACGAAGAAATCGCCGGAGCCAGGCCCATGATCGAGGAAGGGGTCCTTGAAGACCCTCAAGTGGACGCAGTCCTGGGCCTCCATGTCTGGACCCCGCTTGAATCAGGCAAGGCGGCCGTTTCCCCCGGACCGGTTATGGGCGGCCTCGATGTCTTCAGGGTGATTGTCCGCGGACAGGGCGGCCACACCGGCTCCCCCCATCAGGCCGTGGACCCGGTCATGGCCGCGGCCAGCCTGATCCAGTCCGTTCAGATCATCCAGACCCGGGAAATCGATCAGTTTCAACCGACGATCATCATGTTCGGCAAATTAAGCGGCGGCACCAGGAGCAACATCATCCCGGATCAGGTGGAACTGGAGGGTTCCATCCGTTTCCTCTACCCCGGGGGACCGGACAGCCAGGAGCAGCCCACAGAACGCTTCAAGCGCATCGCCCGCAGCGTCTGCGAAACCCACCGCTGCGGCTGCGATATCGAGATCACCCATGAAAACATCCCCCTGGTCAACGATCCGGCCATGGCCGAGCTGGCCCGCAAGACGGCCCAAGAGATCTTTGGCAGCGAAAAAGACATTACGACCCTGCAGACCTTCGCCAGCGAGGATTTTTCCGAGTTCAGCTCCCGGGTGCCAGGAGCGTTCATCTTTCTCGGAGCGGGCAACGCGGCCAAGGGCACCACTGTGGCCCATCACAACCCACGCTTCGACATCGACGAAGAGGTCCTGCCGAGCGGGGTGGCCCTGCTGGTCAGAGGGGCTTTCAATTTCTGCAGTCAATTCAAATCGCTTAATATTCTCTAAAATTTAAAAAAGATAGAGCACAAATTGCAGGTTAAAGATAAACTTTCCATAATGCATCATATTAATACCAACCACCTAATTTTTAAATTTTAGAGAGAGGAGGTGATTCCTATGTAAGCCTACTCATACCCGCCGGAACAATCATTCAAACCCTAAAAAAAGGAGTTTCACCATGAAAAGGATCATCACCATAACCGCCCTTGCCCTGTTTCTGGCTTCCGTGACCGCGGTTTCCGCAGGTGAATACAAGGGTGAAGCAGTCAAGGCCAAGCTGGCCTCGGAAGAGATCGAAGGCGACTTCATGACCGTCTGGGCCAACAAATTCGCCGACCACATGCGCCAGTGGTCCGACGGCAAGATCGACATCGAGGTCTACCCCTACGGGACCCTCGGGTCTGAAGGGGATATCAACGAACTGGCCCAGCTCGGAGTCGTGGAGTTTGTCTTTTCCGATTACGCCTGGATCAGCGCTTTCGTTCCCCAGGCCCAGGTCCTGGCCCTGAACTACATCTTTCCCACGGAAAAGGTCCCCCAGGTCCTGGACTGGATGATGCACAACGGTCAATTCTATCCGCTTCTGGAACAGGCCTTCGAGAAAAACGGCCTGGTTCCCATGTCGGTCATGTTCGAAGGCTGGCAGTGGTTGACCACCAACAAAAAAATCGAGTCTCTCTCGGATATGAAAGGCCTGAAGATCAGGGTCATGTCTTCCAAGCTCCTGGTCGAGGACTACAAGGCCTATGGCGCGGTCCCGACCCCCATGGACTACGGTGAAGTGTACAGCGGCCTGCAGATGGGCCTCATCGACGGTCAGGTCAATCCATTGTTTGCCATTTCCAGCATGAAATTCTATGAAGTCCAGAAATACTGCACCCAGCTGAAAAACGAACCCTTCCTGGGAATCCCCTCGGTCAATCTTGATTTCTTTAACAGTCTCCCGGAAAACGCCCGGCAGGAAATGATCACCTTCTGGCAGGATTCCATCATCGAGGCCGGGGACTGGATCATGGAAAAGAACGCCGACGACAAAGAAAAAATGAAAGAAGCCAAACCCGAGCTCGAATTCAACGTCCTGGACGACCAGGCCATTGCCGAGTTCGAGAAGCAGGCCGAGACCGTCTATCCCAAATTTAAAGAGATCGGCGGTGAAGGGGCCAAGGAAATCCTTGAGGCCGTTCTGGATGACATCGAAAACGCAAAAAAAGCCCTGGACATCCAGTAAAATCCGGTTTGAGCCTTCAAAGCAGTGCTTTGAAGGCTCAAACCGGATCGATGACAAAACACAGCGGATAAGGGGTACTAAAACAGAAGGTAAGCTATGAACCGGGAAATGCTCGACAGGAAAGGACCGACCTTTCTGCAGCGTATGAACAAGAACATCGGCCTGGTCATCAACGGCCTGGAGGTCTCGATTCTGGTTTTCTGCGTGGCTTCACTGGCGGTCCTGCTCATCGCCAACGTCTTTGCCCGGACTTTTTTCCAGGGCATCTACTTCGCCGAGGAGATTTCCAAGTTTCTGGTCATGCTGACCTCTTTTACCGGAGTGAGCTACGGCGTCAGAAAGGCCCGGCACATCCGCATGGGGGCCTTTCTGGATGCCATGCCCGTCAAGATGGAAAAGGTCTTCATCATCATCATCTGCCTGATCAGTGCCCTGGTCATGGGCATCATGGCCTGGTTCTCCTATGAATACCTCATGAACGCCATGTCCAGAAGCCATGTGACCCCGGCCCTCAGGGTCCCGAAATGGACCTTCTACGTCATCATTCCCATTGGCTTCGGCCTGGCCTGTATCCAGTACATCCGGACCATCATCAAGAATCTCACTGAAAAGGATGTCTGGCAGTCTCCTGATCAACAGAGTGAATACGAAGATGAACAGATTGGAGGACCGCAGTTATGACTCTCTTTGGAATAAGCCTGGTCTTCATGCTCCTGTTCGGGTTTCCATTCATGGTCACTCTGCTCGGCTCATTGATCCTCTATGTCCTGGTCTACATGCCGGACTTCGCGCCCAAGCTGATCATCACCATGGTCCAGCAGGTCATCACCGGGGTCACCCCGCCGGCCCTGGTCTGCGTACCCATGTTCATCCTCTCGGCCAGCATCATCACCTCGGGCGAATCCGCAGGACGCCTGATCCGGATGATCAAGGCCTTTGTCGGCCATCTCCCCGGAGGACTGCCCATCACCACCAATGTCAGCTGCACCCTGTTCGGGGCTGTCTCCGGTTCGACCCAGGCCACGGTGGCCGCCATCGGAGGGACCATGCGGCCCATGCTTCTGGAGGCGGGCTACAAAAGCCCCTTCACCCTGGGGCTGATCATCAACTCCAGCGACATCGCCTTTTTGATCCCCCCGAGCATCGGCTTTATCGTTTACGGGGTGGCCACCAGCACCTCCATCGGGATGCTCTTTCTCTCCGGGATTTTTCCGGGCCTGCTGATCCTGGCCATGTTCTCGGCCTATTGCTATTTCTATTCCAAAATTAAAAAAGTGGGCCAGCTGCAAAAGGCCGGCTGGCCGGAAAAGATCCAGGCCGTCAAGGACGGTCTGCCGGTCATGGGCTTCCCGGTGATCATCGTCGGAGGCATCTACGCCGGCATCTTCAGTCCGACCGAGGCCGCGGCCGCGGCCGTCTTTTACTCCCTGATCCTGGAAACCGTCATCTACCGCAGCCTGACCTTTTCACGAATCGTGGACTCCTTTCTGCAGACCGGGGTCATCACCGGCGTGGTCTTTATCCTGGTCGGGGCCGGCCAGGCCTTTTCCTGGATGATCGGCTTCATGCAAATCCCCCAGCAGTTCCTGCCGCCCCTTTTCGGGGCCGATCCCTCCATGCTCCGGGTGATGGTCATCGTGGTGGCGGTCTACTTCGTGGCCTGCATGTTCGTCGATCCCATCGTGGCCATCTTTATTCTAAGCCCGATCTTTCAGCCCTATGTGGTCAGCGCCGGCGTCGATCCTATCCTCCTGGGCACCCTGGTCACCCTGCAGGCGGCCATCGGATCGGCCACCCCGCCCTTTGGCTGCGACATCTTCACGGCCCAGCTCATCTTCAGACGACCCTATCTGGAGGTCATCGGGCACTCTCTGCCCTTTCTGCTGATGCTCATCCTGGCTACCGTCATCCTGATCATGTTCCCGGGTATCGCCCTCTTTCTGCCGAACATGGCCATGGGCGGATAACCACCGGCAAACAAGCCCCGGCCCTGCTCACCAGGGCCGGCTGAGCGCAACAAAAGACTATAGCGGCGACTATTAAGCCATTGTCCCCCCATGTCATGTGCGGCATCTGGGTCGATGAATACGGCTTCGCCTGCAGCGAACCGATCCGGATCACGGCAGACGGCTGTGAAAACCTGATCGATTTTCCGCGAAAGCTCTTTCGCAAGCCCTGAATCAGGCCCTGAAGAAGGGCCTTATCCCGGGCGCGTAAGGAAATATTCCCAAAAACAGCAGCCCTGGCCGCATTTGCAAGCCGGTCTTTTTTCGTATAAGACCTTGCCTGCATGCTTTCTATCACCCTTTCACTTACCGCCTGCCTGGGCTGGGGCCTGGCCGATTTTCTCGGCGGACTGAAGAGCCGTCACCTGCCGGCCCTGACCGTACTGATTTATGCCAATTTCTTCGGCTCCCTGACCATCGGGGCCATTGTCCTGCTGCGCGGCGTCCTTATGCCGCTTAACCCGGAGCTGCTGTGGGCGGTTTTGGGGGGACTGTCCGGCATACTGGCCATGCTCATGCTCTATCAGGGCCTGTCGGTCGGCTCCATGTCCATCATCGCTCCCTTGAGCGCATCCGGTGTCATCCTGCCTGTCTTGTGGGGTCTGATTATGGGAGAATCTCTGGGCCTTGTGAGGTCCTTAGGCATTGCCGCGGCCATCTGCGGCGTCTTCTGCGCTTCCAGGGAAAAGGACCCTTTCAGTCAAGCCAAACGGTTGACCCGCGGCCTGCACCTGGCCCTGGGCGCCGCTCTGGGCTTCGGCCTCTTTTTCATCTTCATGGATCGGGCCAGTGAAGTGGATCCCTATTGGGCCACCCTGATCATGCGCATCACCCACGGCCTCTTTCTCCTGCCTCTTCTTTTCTTTGCCCGGCCGTCGTTGAGAGTCGATCATTCCGATCTCCCGGGGATCGTCTTCCTGGGGACCGTCGATGCCCTGGCCGGGTTTGCCTATGCCCTGGCTACAACAATCGGCCTCCTGAGTATCGTGTCTGTGGTCGGTTCCCTGTACCCGGCCGCTACCGTCATTCTCTCGACTCTCATTCTTCATGAACGGCAGCAAGCCATCCAATACCTTGGAGTCGTCCTGGCCCTGACCGGAGTCGTGCTCCTGTCCTATCCGGCTTGAGAATATCACAAAAATCTCTGCACAATGTTGCCGGTCTGTTCAAAATATGTTACAAGCCCAAACAGGGAATGGCTGATCACCTCAACCCACTTGTTCTTCAAGAAGAATTCAGATGACTACGAGCAAAAAATACAAAAGCGATCTGGACACGCCCTGTCTGATCCTGGATATGGACATCCTTGATGAAAACCTGGAGAAGATGCAAACCGCTGCCGGGCGGGAGGGCAAGGATCTCAGGCCTCATTGCAAGACGCACAAGTGCTCGGCCCTGGCCAGAAGGCAAATCGAATTCGGGGCAATCGGGCTGTGTGCGGCCAAGGTCTCCGAGGCCCGGGGCCTGGTAAATGCGGGTCTGGAGAATATCCTTGTCACCGGACCGGTGGTCACCCCCGGCAAGATGGAAAAACTGCTCGATCTCCTGGCTCTGTCCCCTTCTCTCATGGTCGTCGTTGACCACCCCCGGGCCATTGCCCTGCTCGAAAAGACGCTTGGCAAGAGAAATATGACCATGGGCCTGCTCCTCGACCTGGATGTCGGACTGCACCGGACCGGAGTCGGGCCGTCCGAAGCCCCGGCCCTGGCCGAACGGATCGTTTCCAGCCCGCATCTTCGCCTCCTGGGAATCCAGGCGTACGCCGGACAGGTCCAGCACATCCAGGCCTATGAAGACAGAGAAAGCGCCTCCTACCAATGCCTGCAGGAGGCGGTCCGCGTCTTCCGCAGGCTTCAGGACTCTGTGCCGACCTGCACCATCTTCAGCGCCTCCGGAACCGGAACCTTTGACATCGATCTGGCTGTGGCCGATATTTCAGAACTTCAAGTGGGATCATACGTGTTGATGGACGCTGAATACCTGGCCCTCGAAACGGCCGAGCCCGTCCCCTTCCCCCCGGCCCTGCGGCTGCTGACGACAGTCGTGAGCACCAACCAGGAAGGCTTTGTCACGGTGGATGCCGGACTGAAATCACTATACAAGGATGGCGGGAGGCCCCGGGTCGTGGAAACCGGAGATTCGCCTCTGGAGTATGACTGGTTCGGGGATGAATACGGAATGATCAGCTGCAGGCAGACTGCAAAACTGCCTCCACTGGGCACTGTCCTGGAGCTGGTGACCTCGCATTGCGACCCGACCATAAACCTGTTTGACAGGTATTATCTAACCAGAGGCCAAGAGGTGACCGGTACCTGGCCCATTGATCTGCGGGGCTGCAGCCAGTGAGGCCTGTCGGTTGGAAAACTAGACCGGCTTCCGGGATCACGGTTCACAAGACACCCACCTCCTGCCGTCCCAGCCTTTGTGATGCTTCTGCTGCATGACAAAGGCCAGCCAGGCCTGTTCCAGGCTGGAAAAAATCCGCCGCGGCCGGCCGGGAATGAATCCGTAGTCTCGTCTGGTCCAGTCATGGAAATCCTGGGTGACCAGCTCGTACCGCCTCCCGGGGACCTGGGCCATTTCGATGAGCTGATCCAGCCTGGGCAGCCAGATGTATCTGCAGATCCGGACCAGACCTCCTTCAGCAGTCCTCTCCACCCCGACCCCTCGTCTGATATCCCTGTGGTCATGTATCCCTGCTATCCAGCATTCGATGCGCCCCTTCTTGCCGACGAAGAAATCACCGTGCTCCCGGGTCCACAGCTTTTGGATCTCTTGGGCCCTTTCACACATGCTGATGTAGGTTTTGCTTTTATCCATAGCTATTTCTATATCAGAATCTACTGCCAACAGGGCAAGACAGCTCACATCTCCTGCAATATTTGACGCAATACTTAGTATCGGCATGTTCTTTGGCCATGCCTCCTTCTTCAAACGTGTCGATAACCCTTCGAAGTGCCAGATGCCCTTCACCTTACCGACTATTTGTTTCGTCAAATCCGAACTGGAAAGCATACCCAAGTCTTTGCCTTTTTTGAGATTTGAAAATATCCGGCCTCTTCAGGGCTTGCTCTTATCCGGCGCGTCAAACCAGGTCGTGTGCTTGACATTGATCCCCCGGGTGATGAAAAAGACCTCTTCCGCGATATTGGTGGCCAGATCCCCGACCCGTTCCAGGGAGTTGGCCACGATGATGATATGCACCGGGCGCTCGACTATGCTGTTGTCCTGTCCCATGTAGTCGATCATCTCTCGAATGATCTTCACGTTCAGATAATCAGCCTCGTTGTCCTGCCTGCAGATTTCCGCGGCCTTGTCACAGTCCAGTTCCGAAAAAGCGGTGATGACCCGGCGATACATATCCAGGGCCACCACGGACATGGATCGGACCGAGTTCATCAGGCTCAGCTTGGGCCTTTGATTGAGCATCAGGGCACGTTCGGAGATATTGGTGGCCTGATCCCCGAGCCTCTCCAGTTCGTTGGCCACCCTGGAGCAGCCCAGAATAAAGCGGAGATCCCCGGCCACGGGCTGCCAGCGGGCCAGGATGTTCAATATCAGATTCTCGATCCGGACCTCGAGGCGGTTGATTTCGTCGTCTCCGTCTATGACCTGCTGGGCCAGGTCGTCCTCGCGCTCCAACAAGGATTGGACTGAATGATCCAAGGCCCTTTCGGTCAGCGTGAACATCTTCATGATTTCTTCTTTCAGCTTCTTTATTTCCTGATGAAGATGGCTTTCCATGGATGAACTCTCTCCGGTTTATAATTTCTCACGCGCTCCAAAAGCAAGTCCCTGACTATCCGAAGCGGCCGGTTATGTATTCTTCGGTCTGTTTCTTCTCCGGCCTGGTAAAGATCATGTTTGTGTCCCCGATCTCCACCAGTTCCCCCATGTAGAAAAATGCCGTCAGGTCCGAGACCCTGGCCGCCTGTTGCATATTATGGGTTACGATAATAATTGTCAGTCTTTTTTTCAACTCATGGATCAACTCCTCGATCTTCTGGGTGGCGATAGGGTCCAAAGCAGAAGCTGGTTCATCCATGAGCAGGACCTCGGGCTGCATGGCCAGGGCCCGGGCTATACACAACCGCTGCTGCTGCCCCCCGGACAGGGAAGTCGCCGGATGAGACATACGGTAGCCGACTTCATCCCAGAGGCCGGCCTTTTGCAGGGACATTTCCACCAGATCGTCCATCTCGGCCCCTTTGCCGGCCAGTCCGTGGATTCTGGGGGCATAGGCCACGTTCTCGTAAATCGACTTGGGAAAAGGATTCGGTTTTTGAAAGACCATCCCCACCCGCCTCCTGAGTTCGACGACTTCCATGTCCTGGCTGTAGATATCCATGTTGTCAAGAAGGATCTGACCCTTGACCGTGACCGCGGGGATCAAATCGTTCATGCGGTTCAAACAGCGGATATAGGTGCTCTTGCCGCAGCCCGAAGGCCCGATGAGCGCGGTGACCTGATTGGCTGGAAAGGAAATGGAAATCTGTTTGAGAGCC
>JAIPDR010000094.1 GCA_021737615.1 Desulfohalobiaceae bacterium
CGGACCCAGCGGCTGTCAACGGCAAAGCAAAGCTTGGGCTGCTGTTCTTCGTCTTTGAGACGACACCAGAAGGTGTGCAGGGTGACCCGGAAGACTGTGTAGCTGTGCCGGATAACAATGATCTTCTCTCCAACCGTGATCGAAAGCTCAAGTTCCTCTTGAAACTCGCGGATCAGGGCCTCGGCCGGTGATTCTCCAGGCTTGATCTTGCCGCCCGGAAATTCCCACAAGTGGGGCATCAGCCCGCCGGGCGGGCGCTTCTGGATCAAGATCCGGCCATCCCTGACCAGGACCCCGGCAGCCACCTCCAGAGGGGTCATTTTTTCAGGTTTTCCCGGCACAGGCCGCTGCTTCACCGTATGGTGCCGCAGGCTGAGGCACCATGCCTGCACTGGGCAGCTCTGGCAGTCGGCATCCCGGGGGCGGCAGACTACGGCCCCGAGTTCCATGAGTGCCTGGTTGAACTGCCGGGCCCGGTTTTCCGGGAGCATGGCCAGGGCCTCTTCCCTGATAAAGCGACGGTTATCCGGAGACTTGACCGGAGTCTGCAGATCGAAGAGCCGGGCGAAGACCCGTTCCACATTACCGTCCACCGCGCAGTGCGGAAGGTTGAAAGCCAGGCTCAGGATCGCCCCGGCCGTGTAAGGGCCTATGCCCGGGAGTTGCAGGAGTTCGTCATAAGATTGGGGAAACCCGGCCCCGTGATCCCGGAGCAGGATCAGGGCGGTCCGCTGGATGTTTCTGACCCGGTTGTAGTAGCCGAGGCCTTCCCAGGCCTTGAGCAACCCGTCCTCTTTCGCCCTGGCAACCGAGGCCAGGTCCGGAAACCTCGCCATCCAGCGCTTGAAATAGTGAACGACCCGCTTGGTCTGGGTCTGCTGGAGCATGATCTCCGATATCCAGACCTTGTAGGGGCTGACCTCCCGCCTCCAGGGCAGATCGCGTTGATGGATACGGAACCACTCGAGCAGCCTGGCGGGAAGCTGGGATCGTACCGAGCTTCTGGTCGTCATAGGCCGGTCAGGCGTGGTTGCGCAGACGGAGTTCGCCAGGATGCGGGTTGAGGTAGTACTGCTGGCCCAGGTAGGGTTCGCGGTATTTGCGGACAAAATGATTCATCAGGGTGATGGGAACGATCAGAGGCACGTCGCCCCTGCGAAAGGCATCCAGGAGGTCCAGAAATTCCTGTTTTTCATCGGCCGAGAGGTCTTTCTTGAAATAGCCCAGAAGATGGTGCAGGACATTGATGTGTTTCTTGACGGTTGTTTTTTCCCGCATGGCCCGGTCCAGAAGGCTCTGATACTCAGCAGCGGCCTTCTCCCTGGACATGTTTTTGAAATCCGCCACAAAGCGGCCCATTTCCGAATACAGCTTCGGGCTGTGGGCCATGAGCAAGAGCTTGTGTCTGGAGTGAAAATCAACGAATTCTCCGGCCTGCAGCCCCCGCCTCACAAGTTCCCTCCAGCGGGCATAAACAAAGACCCGTTCGATGAAATGCTCCCTGAGCAGGGGGTCGTTGAGCCGTCCTTCGTCTTCAACAGGTATGTAAGGAAAATGGTCCATGAACATCCCGGCCCAGATCCCCACCCCCTCATTGACGGGCATGCCGTCGATTTCCCGGTAAACCTTGATCCGCTCCAGGCCACTGCTCGGTGAACGGCTCTTGAAGATATAGCCGCAGAGGTCTTCACCCTCCAGCTCGGCCAGCTTCTTTTGCCCCCAGTTCTGCATCTGCTCGGTGAAATCTATTCCGGTCTTATTGGTCACCAAGCGGGGAGCCCCGGGATCGCCGACCAGGCGCAGGGCCTCCCGGGGGACCGGCAGGCCGCACTCCATTTCCGGACAGACCGGGACAAAATCGAAATACTGGCCCAGGGTGTCCCGGACGTATCGACTCAGCTTATGCCCCCCGTCGTAGCGCACCTTTTCTCCGAGGAGGCAGGTGCTCACTCCGAGCTTGATCTTCTCTTTCTGAAACGTGTCCGGCATGGTAATATCTTTGTTTTTTTAACTTTAAAAAGCCTCGTTGCATTGCTGCTATTTGATTGGTCTCTGAACCAAAACAGTGCTTGGTCGTAAACTTGCCCTGATCCGAGGAACGAAACCTTGAAACCGCGTATGTTTTTCAATACATGAGAATTTCAAGATCCTGCAGTGACGAAGCAAATGGCTGAGTTTTCGACCGAGAAACACTATTTGCCGCCTGATCCTATGAGGGGCAATTCCTTATCAATCGTGAAGTAAACAAGGAACCTGGCTTCCCTGTTGATTTTCTCGTCCTGTGGATAGCTCCGTCTCTTGAGGGAGTTTATTTTCTGCTCGTCCTCTTCCTCCCGGACCTTGCTCAGAAAGAAACGTTTTCCCTGATAGCCGGGGCCTTCTTCCATGAACAGATAAGCCGCTTTTGGATTGGATTGCAGATTCTTATGCGAAAGCCGGTCCCGCATGATCAAAGCCAGGGTTCCATCCTCCTGGACATGGGGTCTGGCGTAGACAGCACTATCGACGCTTCCCTCTCTGTCTGCGGTGGAAAGAACCCCAACCCCCCTAGTGTCTTCAAAATACGTTTTCAGGTCCATGGCTTTCTCCTCTATCTAGGGTTTTAAATACACACATATCCAAAAAATCCCCAAAGACCTACCGTGATATCTCTAGTAAGCTGCGGAAGCATTTTGTCAAGCAGCTGTTTATTCGAAAATTTCGAGCTCCACTTGCAAATACCTGTCAGATGGCTTAAAAAATGAGATTCAGGTGCAGGCTTATTTCAACGGGAAGGCATCAGGCATTTTAAGACATGACGCATCAAAACCACAGCATGCCGAGCATTGAACTGCTCATCGTGGAGGAAGACCGCGAATCGCTGCATCAGCTGGAGCAGAGGCTCCGGGAAGAAGGCTATGGAGCAACCACCTGTTCGAACAAGACAGAGGCCATGCAGAAGATTGAAGAGCACGAATACGACGTGGTCCTCATCGACCTCGAACAGGAATCAATCGATGAATTCGCCCTCTTGCGCCGGATCAAGGAGACCCATCCCCAGACAGAAGTGATCATCATCGCGGCCTCGGCTTCAGTGGAAATCGCTGTGGAAGCGATCAAGGAGGGAGCCTTCCACTACCTGCCCAAGCCCTACCGCCTTGACGAGGTCCTGTTCCTGGTCAAAAACGCCATGGAAAAGAGGATCCTCCGTCTGGAACTCCTGGAGCTGAGGGAACTGGTCAACAACAAGCAATACTTGAACGAACTGATTGGCAAGAGCCCCAGGATCCAGGAACTGAAAAAGGAGATCACCAGGGTGGCTCCCCTGGACTGCACCGTCCTCATTCGGGGCGAGACCGGCACCGGCAAGGAGATGGTCGCCAGGATCATCCATCGCATGAGCAACCGGGCGGACCGGAATTTCTTCGCAGTCAACTGCGGTACGCTCAATGCGGAACTCTTGAGCAACGAACTCTTCGGACATGAAAAGGAGGCCTTTACCGGGGCCCAGAGGGAAAAGAAAGGCTTGTTCGAAGCCAGTTCCGGGGGGACGATCCTCTTGGATGAGATCGGGGATATGCCCTTGAATATGCAGGTCCAGCTGCTGCGGGTCCTCCAGGAAAAGACCGTCATCCGGGTCGGAGGGACCAGAGAGATCCCGGTGGATATCAGGATCCTGGCCGCGACCAACCGCAGCCTGAAAGAAGAGATCGCCAGGGGGACCTTCAGGGAAGACCTCTACTACCGGCTGAATGTCTTTACCCTGCGCATACCGCCGCTGAGGCAGAGGAAGGACGACATCCCCCTGTTCTGCAGGTATTTCGTGGACAAGTTCGCCAGGCGTTTTCAGAAGGAGGTCGGCGGAATCTCCAGGGATGTCCTGAACCGGTTTCGGGAATATCATTTTCCAGGGAATGTCCGGGAACTGGAGAATGTCATCGAGCGAGCCGTTGTCCTGGCGGACGGTCCCATGATCCACCTGGAACACCTGCCCGGAAGACTGCAGCAAAAATCGAAAGCAAAGGTTCAGGAATCGGACAAACCCCTGGCCAGCCTGGACGAGATGGAAAAAAGACACATACAAAAGGTCCTGGCCTTTACCGGAAACAACAAGTCCAGGGCGGCAGAAATCCTTAATATCAGCAGGGTTTCCCTGTGGAGGAAGATCAAGGCCTACGACCTGGAAAGGTCAGGCAGACAGCCTCTTCCGGATTAACCGGAAGAGGCGCAGGGGTTCACGGCTGGCGCTCCTCGTGCAAGCGGATGCAGCAAACGCTTTCTCCCAGGAAAGACAGCAGGATCATCTTTGAAAAGACGAGCCTTGCGGCCGCTCAGGGGTTTTTTCCTTCAGCTTTTTCTTCAAGCCCCGGTTAATGCAGGTGAGGGCCGAACCGGATTGATTGGCTTCAGCAAAGGCGGCTGCGCTGTAAATGGATTCAAGAAAGTTAAGGATGTTGATCATATGTCATCTCCGTTTTATTAAACATTGGTTATAATGAAAAAATGATTGTTCTAGACCCTTTTTAAACTGCCGCTTCTGCACCTCAAGCATGCAAAGCAAGCAAAGAAATGCCCGGCTCGGTGTTCACCCGAGATTACCCGAAAACGATTGCAGATAAAGAACGGGCTCAGCCAGACCACTGCAAGAGCCTTTAGCAAAGATTATGCCAAACGAAAGAAAACTCGGCGGGGCGGGGTATCTGAAGGGATCTCCACAAACAGGCGGGCCCAGACCTGTGTTACATTTTGAAATCATGTCGCGAATATTAAGTTAAATATTGTGCAATAAAAAAGACTTAAGTGTTTTTGTTTCACATTGCAACAAGTTTCTTTTTTTAACAGCATTGTCTCCGGTTCAATCGCTTAAGCAAAGCGCATTGAACCGGGGCGAGTGAAGAATTTCTCTTGCAATCGGCTCTGCCAGAACTTATTGAGAACAGACAAGAGGCGGTTCTATGCCCCAGACTGACCTGAAAATCTCCCACAAAACAGCCATCCCCCTCAACGAGATAGAAATCCGAGCCGTCCGCTCCCAGGGCGCCGGGGGCCAGCACGTGAACAAGACCTCTTCTGCCGTGCACCTGCGTTTCGACATCGCTTCCTCCTCCCTTCCGGATGTTTACAAACAGCGTTTGTCCAGGCTGCGGGATCAACGGATCACCGCTGAGGGTGTCGTGATCATCAAGGCCCAGAGCCATCGCAGCCAGCAGATGAACAGGCAGGAGGCCATGTCCAGGCTCAGGGAGCTGATCCAGGAGGCAGGAGAATCTCATAAAAAACGTATCCCGACCCGTCCGGGCCGCGGAAAGAGGGAAAAACGGCTGGAACAAAAAAAGCACCGGGGGCGGATCAAGGGACTCAGAGGAAAGATTCGATGAAACGATACATCCTGGCCCTGACCGGGGCGAGCGGCATTCCTTATGCAACCTCTCTTTTTCAGGCCTTGCTTGAAGTTCCGGACAGCGAAGTCCATGTCCTTCTCTCTGATGCGGCCTTACAGGTCATGCGCCTGGAAACCGACTGCCGGCCCGAGTCCTTTGCCGAACAAGGAGGCTATGTCTACCGGGAACAGGACCTGGGCGCTCCCATGGCCAGCGGGTCATGGATCCACCACGGTCTGATGGTCTGCCCCTGCTCCATGGCCACTCTGGCCGCCGTCAGCAAGGGGTTCGGCAACAACCTGATCCACAGGGCTGCGGATGTCAGCCTGAAGGAGAAAAGACCCTTGATCCTGGTCCCCAGGGAAACCCCTCTGAACCAGATCCATCTGCAGAATATGCTGGAAGCGGCCAGGGCCGGAGCGACCATCCTCCCGGCCTGTCCCGGCTTTTACCACCAGCCCCGATCCATCCAGGACGTGCTGAATCACATCGTGGGACGCATCCTGGACCAACTGGGCATCAACCACGAACTCTTCCCCCGCTGGGGCGAAAAGAGCAGCAGTTGACCCGGAATTCCGAAATTTCGAACAAATCGAATCTCAAGCAAAGACAAACAAAGGTATTGCAACCCGGAACTAAAAAAGGAGGTCTCTATGCCCAGCAGGCTCACCTGGCACGGTCATGCCAATTTCCAGATCACCACCCCCAACCTGGACCTGATCATCGATCCCTGGTTCGAGGGCAACCCCTCGGCTGTCAGCGGATCCGCAGACTGTTCAAAGATGGATCTCGTCCTGGTGACCCACGACCACGACGATCATATCGGTCAGGCCGTGGATATCGCCAAGGCAACCGGTGCCGGGGTCATGGCCATTGTGGGAACGGCCGGGAAGCTGCAGGAAGCCGGCCTGCCCGGAGGGCAGATCGTCAACGGCATCGGTTTCAATATCGGAGGGTCTCTGGACTTCAAAGGGATAAAAGTGACCATGGTCCAGGCCTTTCATTCCTCGGCCTCGGGCGCCCCGGTAGGCTACATCATAACCCTGGAGGACGGCTTTTGTGTCTACCACGCCGGTGATACCGGCATCTTTTCCAGCATGGAGCTCTTCGGCCGGCTCTACTCCATCGACCTGGCCCTGCTGCCCATTGGAGATGTGTTCACCATGGGTCCGAAACAGGCGGCCCTGGCCTGTGAACTGCTTAAGTGCCGTTCAGTGGTGCCCATGCACTGGGGTTCCTTTCCCATTCTGGAACAGGGGGCAGACAACTTTGCCGAGGAACTGGCTGCTCGAGGAGTCAAAACAAGGATCTATCCCATGGAACCCGGTCAATCCATCGAACTCGGCAAATAAAAAAACAGGGGCCGTGTCCGTCTTTGCAACGGACATGGCCCCTGTTTTTCGATGTGGCCCGGGATCAAAGCGCCGAGGTCATCTTTTCAACGCCGATCACTTCCTTGACCATTTTTCCCGGATTGAACTTGACCACATTTTTAGAAGGGATGATCATTTTCTCTCCGGTATGCGGATTCCAGGCCTCCCGTTCCTTACGTCTGACTACGGTAAAAGAGCCGAATCCCTTGAGTGAGACCCTCTTCCCCCTCCTGAAAGATTCCTTGATAGACTTTAAGCAGGCATTCAATGCCTTTTCCGAAGCCGCCTGAGTTAACCCCGATTCCTTGGCAATCGCATTGATCAGATCCGCTTTTGTGGTCATGAACTCCTTCCTCCTTTTATACTTACGTCCTTACAAATTTGGATTTCCGCCTGCTGGAAAATGTTTCTTGCTCAGCCTGCCAAGGAGACAGAAAATCCCGCCTGTCATTGTCAGGAGAATTGCCGGCCTGAACCGATTGCTCACAATGCCTGTGCCATATTTTCAGCCAGAAGGAACAGGGGTATCGATTGACGGTACTTCCTGCACCTTGTGACCCCCATACCGGCCTTGTCTGTCAAAGCAGCCGGGAACAAGTTATCCTTCAAACGGCATTAGCGGCCGAATGCGCGGACATAATGGGTATAAGCAACGGAAGGCCTAGAAGGTTTGGCTGGATCCTGACACAGAATAGAAGATATCGCTATATCGAATAAAGCGACCTGAGTGCGGCAACCCGGCCATCTCCGAGAGATCCGTGGCTTTCCGTCCTTACCTCGCGATAAGTTTGGCTTTCTCTTGTAATTGGAACAATATAGGGAAAGTGTGTTCTCTGTCAAGCTTTTCCGGATCGTCCTGAAAACATATCCGGCCGACAACTGACAACGTATTCGAATGCACGCGAACCTACAGCCGTGAAACAGGCATCGCCCTCATCCGAAATTCTGCGGGCCGGGCAGAATATTGCCCCTGCACCGATCGTGCAGGTAACTGTTTTCGTTTCCTACTATAAAACGGACAGGCACCGTCCAACGGCTAGAAGCCTGTTGCCCCGGCCTTTTCGTTGATCTTGCTCTCGAACTTATCCTTACTGATGACGAAGCGTTCGTGTTTGCCGCGGGTAATGAGATCAAAATCATCGTGCGCCTCCACCTCGAACAGGAGACGCCGGCCATCCACCTCCACCAGTTTGACCCTGGTAGTGACTTCCAGGCCCGGAGGCGTCGCCGCCAGGTGACTGACCTCTATGCTGGTGCCTACTGTCTGCTCTTTCGGCCAGTCAAGATGAGGATTCAAGACCTGGATGCACGTCCACTCGATCAGGCCGACCATAAAGCCGGTGGCAAACACGCCGGGCATGGCCTTCAATTCATCTGCCTCGGGATACAGGGCAGGGACCGTCTTCGACTCGTCGACCTTGAACGTAAACGTATATTCCAGACCCGGTTTCAAAGTATCTTTCATGGCAAACTCCTTTTTGCCTGACGTTGATATTTTGCTTTGAGAATCCTATCCGGGGCTCGACCCCGCTTTCAGATTAGAGGAAAAGTAGCCAGGATCCTAATCCTTAACATATCTCCAGTCAAGAACGGATAATCGAATGTCCAACGACAAAATCCCATTCATATCGACTCACCTGGCCTGCCGATAAACCCTTGACGGACACCGGGGTCCGTATTGTCCTAAGCGCAGCCAGGGAAAAAGGTGTTCGCCGGCAACGGGAAAATCGTCTTCGTTACAGTCAGCTAAGTGCTGAAGAGATAAAAGACATCCGGATCCTTTGCCGACAATCACCCGGGAGACATTTTCCATAATTTTCCTGCATTCCTCGAAATTCTTGCCTTAATCCGCAAAGCAGGATGAAGCGAAAGCGGTTCAAGGTTCACTTCCTTTTTGCGGTGAACACTTGGACCACCGCCACATAGAAAAGGGGGATAAAAAAGATGGCCAGGAAGGTGGCGGTCAGCATGCCGCCCAGAACACTGGTGCCGATGGCGGTCTGGGCGCCGGCGCCGGTGGCGACGGCCAGGGGCAGCACGCCGAAGCCGAAGGCCAGGGAAGTCATGACGATCGGCCGCAGCCGCAGTTTCGCCCCTTCCAGAGTGGCTTGCAGCAGTCCCAGCCCCTCATCCACCCGGAGCTTGGCGAACTGGACGATCAAGATGGCGTTCTTGGTGGTCAGGCCGAGCACGGTGAGAAGCCCTATCTGAAAGTAGACATCGTTTGGAAACCCCCGCAGCGAGGAGGCGATGACGCCGCCGACGACCCCCAGCGGCAGGGCCAGCATGATCGATATGGGAATGGTCCAGCTCTCGTACAGGGCGGCCAGGCACAAAAAATATTGTTGTTTTTCAACCGAAATTCTGCTTGCATCCTCGCCTGGAAACGGGTATTGGCCTGGAGTCAGGAAAGAGGTCGTATCAATCACCCATTGCCACCAATAGAGATCGCCCATGAGTCATCACCAACCGGAAAAAATCATCTACTCCATGATGAGAGTAAGCAAGACTTACAACCATCAGCCTGTTCTCAAGGACATCTCCCTGTCTTATTTCTACGGGGCCAAGATCGGGGTCATCGGCCTCAACGGATCGGGCAAGAGCTCCCTGCTCAGGATAATTGCCGGTCTGGACCTCGATTTTGAAGGAGAGACCCACCTGGCTCCTGGGCATTCCATCGGCTTTCTGGAGCAGGAGCCAAGCCTGGACGAGTCCAAAACGGTACGGGAGATAGTGGCTGAAGGAGCCGGGCCCACTTTTGACCTCCTGGCTGAATTCGAAGCCATCAATGCCGGCTTTGCCGAACCCATGGACGACGCTGCCCTGCAAAAACTCCTGGACCGGCAGGCAGAGGTCCAGGCCAGGCTGGAGGCGGTCGACGCCTGGGAGATCGACAGCCGCCTGGAGATGGCCATGGACGCCCTGCGCTGCCCTTCTGGAGATACTACGGTCGGGATCATTTCCGGCGGAGAGAGGCGGCGGGTGGCCCTCTGCCGCCTGCTCATCCAGCAGCCGGACATTCTGCTCCTGGACGAGCCCACCAACCATCTGGATGCCGAAACCGTGGCCTGGCTGGAGCACCACCTTCAGTCCTACCAGGGCACGGTCATCGCCGTGACCCACGACCGCTACTTTCTGAACAACGTGGCCGGGTGGATCCTGGAGCTGGATCGCGGCCGGGGCGTTCCCTGGAAGGGAAATTACTCATCCTGGCTGGACCAGAAAAAGAACCGCCTGGATAAAGAGAAAAAAGGTGACAAACACTGGCAGCTGACCCTGGAGCGGGAGCTGGAATGGATCCGGATGAGCCCCAGCGATCGGCAGGCCGGCAGCCGGGAGCGCCTTCAGAACTACGGCCGCTTGATTTCAAATTTATCCGACTCCCGGGCCGACGATTTGCAGATCGTCATCCCGCCGGGTCCGCGCCTGGGGGACATGGTCCTGGAGGCGGACAAGGTCAGCAAGGCCTATGACCGGGCCCTGCTCATGGACGAGGTGTCCTTTCTGGTCCCCCCCGGAGCTATCGTGGGCATCATCGGGCCGAACGGGGCGGGCAAGACCACCCTCTTCCGCATGATCACCGCTGAAGAGAGTCCGGACAGCGGCACCCTGCGCCTGGGACCCAGCGTCCGGACGGCCTATGTTCAGCAGAGCCGCAAAAGCCTGAAGGCGGAGCAGACTGTCTGGGAGGCTGTCAGCGGCGAAAGGGACACCATCCGCCTGGGCAACCGGGATATCAATTCCCGGGCCTATTTGGCCCGCTTCAACATCACCGGTTCGGAACAGCAGAAAAGGATCGGAGAACTCTCCGGGGGCCTGCGAAACCGGGTACACCTGGCCCTGATGCTCAAGGAAGGGGCCAATCTCCTGCTTCTGGACGAGCCGACCAATGATCTGGACGTGAACACCATGCGCGCCCTGGAGGACGGGCTGCTCAACTTTGCCGGCAGCGCCCTGGTCATCAGCCACGACCGCTGGTTTCTGGACCGGGTGGCCACCCACATCCTGGCCTTTGAAGGCGGCAGCAGCGTCCTGTGGTTCGACGGCAACTTCAGCGAATACGAAAAAGACAAGCAAGAACGCTTGGGTGAGGATGCCCTCCGCCCCCAGCGGATCAAGTATCGCAAGCTAACCCGCTAGTTCAGACTTCGAAGGAGAAGGGAGAGGATAATGAAATGGCTTGAGTGGGCCAGGGAGCTCCAGGCCCTTGGTCAGATCGGTGAAACTTTCAGCAGGAATGAGCATGAAAAACAAAACTTCCAGAGGCTCCAGGAAATAGCCGCGGAAATCGTGGCCGAACATACCTGCCTTGACCAGCAGGCGCTTCTTGGATCGTTCTCTGTCCAGCCGGGCTATGCCACCGCAAAAATCGACGTGCGCGGGGCAGCTCTAAGCCGGGGGCGGGTACTCCTGGTCCGGGAACGCTCCGACGGGAAGTGGTGCCTGCCCGGTGGCTGGGCCGATGTGGGAGAAATGCCCTCGGAAATGGTGGCCAGGGAAGTCCTCGAGGAGAGCGGCTTCATGGTGCGGCCCTGCAAAGTCATCGGCGTCTTTGACGCCAACAGGGAAGGCCGGCCCATGGAGTTCTTCCACGCCTACAAAATCATCTTCCTCTGCGAGATCACCGGAGGCCAGGCCCGATCAAGCGTCGAAACCAGCGCTGTTGATTTTTTCAGCTTCGATGATCTGCCGCCGTTGTCCTTCAACAGGACCAACAAACGGCACCTGGATGAAGTCGAGGCCCACATCAGGGAAGCCTCCAGACCGGCCGCCTTTGATTGAGGCAAAAGTTTCGCCTTCGAAAAAAACCGCTTAAAGCAGGCTGAAAACAACCAATCCGGCGGCGAAAGCCGTGATCATGAAGGCCAGCAGCGCCAGCAGGCCGTCCCGGGCGATCAGGGAGAGACCGAATACGGTGAAGGCCGCACCCGCGGCATTGGCACTGAAAGGGATCATTTCCATGATCGGCATCAAGACCGAAATGACCATGCAGAGGCTTGCGATAAAATAGGTTACCGCGCCAGCGGTGAAAATCGTCAGGCGGGGGCTCAACAGACGGTCAACGAATTGTGCCGTGGGACGCAGCCACCGAAGCCCTTTTTGCAGTTTGTCCTGCGGCAGCGATCGGTTGAGCAGCACGTCCGGCAGCCAGATGTGCTCTCTACGGAACAGCAACTGCGCTGTGATCAAAAACACCAGCATCCCGATGATAGACGGCACCCCCGGAATGTCGCCGATGACGGGGGCAAGGGTGACAAGCCCGGCCAGAAGCAAGACTGGACCGAACGATCTGCGGCCAACGACTTCCAAAATGGCACCCAGGGAAACCCGGCCGCCATTCTGGGCTGCCTCTCCGATCCGGTCCAGCAGGTGATTCAGGTTCTTGAGTTCCTGGTCCTTGCTCATGCAGTTTTTCGTTTACGATATGTGACCTAAAACCTGGAATACGGGCCTGGATTTGCATGCTTATCTCATCATATGTCCTTCCCAGGTTGTCTGCAATGATCAAAACTGATAAACAGTTTGTCGGGCGAAGTGACGGATTATCGATAAGCTCAGGACCGCAACAGGAAGATCGAGAGAATGGTCAGGCCGATCCCCAGTAGGCCGCTTCTTTGGAGCCGCTCCCGGTAGATGAGGCCGGACAGGACCACGGCCACGACAAAGTGCAGGCCGTTGATGGAGGCCACCAGGGACAGGGGTCCCAGGGACAGGGCCTGGAGATAGGCATAAAATCCGGCCAGATTCAAAAGGCCCATGCCTACTCCCAGCCATATCCCTTTTTTCCGGTTTCCGGCCGGTTTTTGGCCGGGAAACATCCTGGCGTGAAAAATAAGGGAAAAGAAGGTGGAAAAGATATAGCTGACCGCGATAAAGGCGGTTTTGCTGGTATACACGGCCGCAAACTTGCATGATATGGACGACAGGGCTCCGGCCAGCATGGCCAGGAAAATGAGACCAAGTCCCCCGGAGATCGAGAAGCCCCGGCCGGGCCGCTCAGGGACCTGCAGGCGGGTAAGCACGACCATGGCCGTCAAGGAGGCGATGACCCCGATCCACTGCCGCGGGGCCAGTTCCTCCCCCAAAAAAATTACCGAAAAAAGAACCACCAGGATGATGTTCAGCCGGATCAAGGGATAGGCCACCCCTGCGGACACATGTTTCAGGGCCTGTATATGGGCCAGGGTGGCAGTCACGAAGGTCAGGCTGTTTAAAAGGGAAATCAGCAGCAGAAAGCTGAATGAGGCGATCCGTACACCGGCGGCCAAGAAGATGGCGGAACTGAGAACAGCCACTGTGGCCATGAAGGAAAGGGTGGTCAGGCCGGGGCTCAGGCCGGAGGCGGCCGTGACCTTGTACAGAAAGCGCTGCAGCCCGATCAAAAGGAGCGCGGCCAGGGAGAAGAGGTACCAGTGGGCCATGTTCTTTCAGAGGTCAGCGCGGCCGGAGCCCGCGCTGACCTATAACTATTTAATATATTTAAGAATATGTGGCAAAGCTGTTTTACTATTGGCTTCAAGTACCCAACTGCCGGTTTGATCGAGGCAGAAACTTCAATACATTACGACGAGGTTTCGCAGTATGACAAGTGCAAGTATTGAATCATGATCACCATTTTGGCCTTCGGCGACAGCCTGACCGCGGGTTTCGGCCTGCCGTCCGGTTCGTCCTTTGCGGACCAGCTGCAGTACAGGCTGAATCATCTTCAAGAGAACATTCGCG
>JAIPDR010000095.1 GCA_021737615.1 Desulfohalobiaceae bacterium
GCCTTGGGAGCATCGAGCTCTGGCTCGATGCTCCCAAGGCGCAAACCGGATATATCAAGAATAATTAAAATGAAGAAAAGGAGGATTGAAGACATGAAAAAAATTGTCACCACACTTGTCATGACCGGCTTTTTGCTTTGTTCCGGAGTATTTCCCGGCAGCGCCCTGGCCGAGCAGGACAGCGTCCGCTTCGGTTCGGTCAACTGGCCGGGAGTGACCGTCAAATCCCATGTCGTCAGTCAGGTCCTGGAAGCCCTCGGCTATGAGGTCGAAATCACCCAGCTCCAGGTCCCGGCCATCTTCAAGGCCCTGTCCATGGGTCAGCTTGACGCCTTCCTCGGAACCTGGCTGCCCACCATGGACAACTACGTCAACCCCTACCTGGAAGAAGAGTCCGTTGTCCTTTTGGCCACCAATCTGGACGAGACCAAGTACAGCAACGCCGTACCCCAGTATGTCTACGAGGCCGGGGTCGAGTCCCTGGCCGACCTGGACAAGCCCGAATTCAGGGAAAAATTCGACTTAAACGGTGACGGAACTCCCGAAATTTACGGCATCGAGCCCGGCAATGACGGCAATAAAGTAATCATCGACGCCATTGAAAACGACACCTACGGCCTCGGAGACTGGGATATGATCCCCAGCAGCACGGCCGGCATGCTCTCCCAGGTCAAAAAAGCGGTCAAGAATAAGGACTGGATTGTCTTTCTGGGCTGGGAACCGCACTGGATGAACATTGCCTGGGACCTGGCCTATCCCCAAGACCCGGAGCGGATCTGGGGCGATCCCGATGCCTCCCATGTGGTCACCGCCACCCGGGCCGGCCTGGAAGAGGAATCCCCGAACCTGGCCAGATTCCTTAAACAGTTCGTGATCCAGCCGGACTGGCAGAGCGAGTGGATCATGGGCTACACCTATGAAGAAAATCCGCCGGAAGAAGTGGCCAGCGAGTGGATCAAGGCCAACCCGGACAAGGTGGCCGGCTGGCTGGAAGGGGTCAAGACCCTGGACGGCGGAGACGGTCTGGAGGCGGTCAAGTCCAGATTCTGATCTTTTTTTTCCGGCCGGCTTGCAGCCGGCCGGAAAGAAAGGATATGATAAGTTTTTTGGGATCGATTATATTTTTACGGTTGTCATAAATTGGGGTTTTCATTAACCAGTGAGGTATAACGTGGGTATTGCCGAAACATACCATCAACTGACCACCGTCTTGCAGACCAAAATCCCCCTGGGAGACATGGTGGAAAGGGGCATCGATTTTTTCACGGAAAATTTCGCCCCTGTGCTGAATTTTCTCTCCACAATCATCCTGTTCATCGCCAACAGCCTGTCCGATCTGTTTCTGAACATACCCGCCCTCTTGTTCATGGTCATTGTCGGGGCGGTCATGGCCTGGATTCGAAACTGGAAGTACGGCCTGATCACCGGGCTGGCCTTTCTGCTGATGTTCAACCTGGGTCTCTGGGACGAGACCATGCTCACCCTGGCCCTGGTCCTGACCGCGGCCTTCCTGGCCCTGCTGGTCGGCATCCCGGTGGGCATACTGGCCGCCCACAACAACGCGGTCTATATCATAGTCCGGCCGATCCTGGACTTCATGCAGACTATCCCTCCCTTTGTCTATCTCATACCGGCCATGATGTTCTTCGGCCTGGGCCGGGTCCCGGCCGTGGTGGCCACCTTCATTTTCGCGGCCCCGCCCGCAGTCAGGCTGACCTATCTCGGATTCAGGGAGATCCCGGATGAACTCCTGGAGGCGGGCTACGCCTTTGGGGCCAACTGGTGGCAGATGCTCTTAAAGATAGAGCTCCCGGCGGCCATGCCCTCCCTGAAAATGGGGGTCAACCAGACCATCATGATGTCTTTGTCCATGATCGTGGTCGCGGCCATGATCGGGGCCAAGGGACTGGGGCAGACCGTGCTCAGATCCCTGTCCTGGATCGACCCCGGCCTTGGTTTCGAAGCCGGTCTGGGCATCGTGATCATCGCCATCGTGGTCGACCGCATGGTCTCCGAATAAAAAAGGCGCAAGGCGCCTTTTTTATGATGGGTGCGTTGCCGCCCAAACACCCTACAGGATCTGGCTCAGGAAGAGCTTGGTCCGGTCGTGGGTGGGATTCTGGAAGAAGTGCTCCGGGCTGCCCACCTCCACGATGGCCCCTTCATCCATGAAGATGACCCGGTTGGCCACCTCCCTGGCGAAACCCATCTCATGGGTGACCACGACCATGGTCATGCCCTCCTTGGCCAGGGTCTTCATGACATCCAGGACCTCGCCGATCATTTCCGGGTCAAGGGCCGAGGTCGGTTCATCAAAGAGCATGATCTTCGGGTCCATGGCCAGGGCCCTGGCAATGGCCACCCGCTGCTGCTGCCCGCCGGAGAGCTGGTCCGGATAGACATTGGCCTTGTTTGCGATCCCCACCTTGTTCAACAGGGCATCCGCCCTGTCCAGGGCCTCTTTCTTGGACCGCTTTCTGACCACGGTCTGGGCCAGGGTCACGTTCTGCAGGACCGTCTTGTGGGGAAAGAGGTTGAAGGCCTGAAAGACCATGCCCACTTCGGCCCGGACCTTGTTGATGTTCGTCCTGGGGTCCATGACGTCGACCCCGTCTATGTAGATATGGCCGCTGGTGGCCACCTCGAGCTGATTCAGGCAGCGCAGGAAGGTAGACTTGCCGGAGCCCGAGGGCCCGATGACCACCACCACTTCCCCCCGCTCGATCTCGGTGGAGACGTCCACCAGGGCCTGGATGTCGTCTGCGCCGTAAAAGGTCTTGTAGACGTTCTCTGTCTTGATCACGGATGTCCCATCCTCCTTTCCAGATACTGCACGAACATGGAGAGCGTAAACGTCAGGACCAGATACAGGATCGCGCAGATAAACCAGAGTTCATAGGGCTGGAGGCTGGAGGCGATGCCCTCCCTGGTGGCCTTGGTCAGTTCCCTGATGGCGATGATCCCCAGAAGCGAGGAATCCTTGACCAGGGTGATGAACTGTCCGGCCAGCGGGGGCAGGATTCTGCGGATGGCCTGGGGCAGGACGACGTGGACCATGCACTGGGCCGAGGTCATGCCCAGGGACCGGGAGGCCTCGATCTGCCCCCGGTGAATGGATTCGATCCCGGAGCGGACGATCTCGGTCACATAGGCCCCGGCAAAGGTGGCCAGAGCCGCCACTCCGTACCACATGGCCGCGACCTCCTTGAAGCCGTAGGTCAAAAGCAGCTCATTGATGATCGTGGCCAGGACAAAGTACCAGATGAAGATCTGGACCAGCAGGGGGGAGCCCCTGATGATCTCCACATAGGTGATGGCCGCCCATTTCAGGGCAAAATTGTTCGAGATCCGGGCAATGCCCCCGAAGAGCCCGATGACGATCCCCAGGATGCTGGAGTAGAGGCTGATCTGCAGGGTCAGCCACAAGCCCTTGGCCAAGAGCCCCATGCCCCATTCAGTGTAAGTGCCCAGGGTATCCCCGGGGAAGATCATATCCCCCTCATAGACCCTGGCTTCACCCTCGGGAATGGTGTAGGACCGGGTCTCCTCCTCCCCTTCGAGGACGACCACCAGGTCCTCGCCCTTTTCGGTGATGCTCTGGACGGTTCCGGGCATCCTGGCGTTGACCTCGATGGTCTTCTCCTGAAAGAAGTACTGGGGCATCTTGTACCAGCGCCAGACATAGTCGATTTTCTGCGTGCTCCAGATGAACAGGGAGAGCAAAATGACGACCCCCAGAAAGAAGTACACGACCTGCAGATAGTATGCTCTTTGTTTTTTCAGAGGCTGCCCGACTGCTGTTTTCATATCTCTTCCCAAACGATCTGATTTCCCTGTGGCAACGGTATCTCCATCGATCTTCCGGTGGATTCGGCTTTCCTTTCCCATCTCCGCCGCGAAGCGGCTGGCGGGTTTTTTTGCCATCCAGTATTGACCTCCGGGCCTTAAAGCCCGGAGGTCAATACTGGATATTAGTCGACTTCATGGATCCAGTCGGTTCCGGTGATCCATTTTTCGTAGATCTTGTCGTAGCGGCCGTCGTTTTTCAGCTGCCTGAGGAAATGATTCAACCAGTTCAAGAAATCCGGGTCGCCCTTGCGTATGGCCCAGGCCAAGGGTTCGTAGGTAAAGGCCTCGTCCAGAAAGACCATCTTGCCCTTGCCCTGCTTGGCCATGAACTGGGAGCAAAACGGCAGGTCATAGACCATGGCGTCGGCCTTGCCGTTTAAGACCTCCAGGGCGGCCTCTGATTCCTCTTCAAAGGATTTGTATTTTGCCTTGTAGATCATGCGCTTGATGGCCTGCTCCCCGGTGGTGCCCAGGACCGAGGTCACGGTGTATTTGGGGTCGTTGAGGTCCTTGTAGGACGTGACTTCGCCTTCGTGCTTCTTGTTCAGGAGGATGGTCTGCCCGACGATGATGTAAGGATCGGCGAAATTGATGGACAGGTTCCTCTCCTGGGTCACGGTCATGCCGCTGATGATGAGGTCGAATTTCTTGCTGACCAGAGCCGGGATAATCCCGTCCCAGGCGGTATTGACCGGCACGAACTTGACGTTCATGGCCTTGGCCATCTCCTTGGCCACGTCGATGTCGAAACCGACGAAACGGCCCTTACTGTCAGTTAATTCAAAGGGCGGATAGCTGGCATCGAAGCCCACCCTGAGCTCTCCCCGCTTGGTGATGGTTTCCAAAGTGGATTTCTTGGCCAGATCGATGTCCGCGGCCAAGGCCGGGCTCGAGATAAAACAGGCCGCCAGAGCAAGCGTCAATCCCATGGCTAAAACTTTTTTCATCTCTCATTCCTCCTCATAATTGTGTTGGGCAACGGGTTTTGGTCAACAAGCCTTACCTTTTCATCAGCCACAAACAGTAAAAGAAAAACCGCAGGATGTAAAGAATTTTGTGAACTGTTTACGAATTGGACCTGTACATCTCAAGGAAAATTCGAGACCTGTATAACTGGTATGAAACTTTATGCGCTTTCAAAAAAAGCAGAGCTGCTGAAGATAAGGGATTCTTCGCTCGCCCCGGTTAAATGCGCTTCGCTTAAAGAAATTTAACTGTGACCGGTTCGCATTCTTGGATGGAATTTCATACCAGATTTGCCAGAGGCAAATCTGACATTCAATGCCTGCCCTGGCCGCTGGCCTGCGCCGAGACTGTCCCGCCCCAGGGCTGAAAAAATCGTCTGCTTTGTCCTGCTAAACTTTGACCCAGAGGAGATTGTACAGATCCAGCCTTCTGTTGCTCAGGTTGCAGACACTGCCCTGCTCCCTGAGGTCCTTGAGCAGATCCAGATCCAGGTCTGCGATGAGAGTCATCTCCGTATTCGGAGTGGCCTCGGCTGCGATGCCGTCATGGGGGAAGGCAAAATCGGAGGGTGTGAACACGGCGGACTGGGAGTACTGAATATCCATGTTTTCCACCCTGGGGATGTTGCCCACGCTCCCGGAAATGGCCACATAACATTCGTTTTCAACAGCCCTGGCCTGGGCGCATCTTCTGACCCGGAGGTAGGCGTTCTTGGTGTCGGTCCAATAGGGGACCAGGAGGATGTTCATGCCCTGTTCGGCCAGAATCCTGGGAAGCTCTGGAAACTCGATGTCGTAGCAGATCAGGATGCCGATCTTGCCCACATCCGTCTCAAAGACCTTGAGATCGCTGCCTCCCCGCAGACCCCAGCTCTGATATTCTTCCGGGGTTATGTGCAGCTTGTACTGCTTCTCCCAGGTCCCGTCCCTGCGGCAGAGAAAGGAGATGTTGTAGAGTTTGTTTTCCGTGTATTCCGGAATAGATCCGGAAACGATATTGATGTTGTAAGAAAGGGCCATGTCGACCAGCTCCCGGCGCAGGGGTTCGGTGTATTCCGCCAGGGAGCGCATGGCCTCCGGCGCGTACTTCTGATCGAATTCCGCGATGAGCGGGGCGTTGAACAACTCCGGAAAGAGTATGATATCGGCATTATATCTGGCCACGGTATCCACGAAGAACTCCACCTGCTGCCTGAAGTCCTCGAAGGACTCGAAAAGACGCATCTGCCACTGGACCACCCCCAGCCGGACATAGGTCTTCTTGGCCCCCATCAGGGGGACCCGGTCTTCGAAGTAGATATTGTTCCATTCCAGGAGCACGGCATACCCCAGGGACTCCTTGTCTTCGGGCATGTAGTCCCTGATGAGCTTCTTGATATGAAAATCGTTGGCCAGCTGAAAGCTCAGGACCGGATCGTGGATCTCCTTGCTCTTGACCATCTGGATGTACTGCTGGGGGGCCATCTCCCCGGCCACCTTGCGGTAGCCCGGCATCCTCCCCCCCAGGAGGATGCCTTTCAAGTTCAGATTCTCACAGATCTCCTTCCTGGCGTCATAGATCCTTCGCCCCAAACGCATGCCCTGATAATCCGGATTGACGAAGACTTCGATCCCGTAGAGATAATCCCCGTCCGGGTCGTGATTTTTCAGGTGCCCCTCGCCTATGATCTGATGATAGGTATGATTCTCCCCGTACTTGGAAAAATCAATGATCAGGCTCAGGGCCGCGGCAACCACCTTTCCCCGATCTTCGATGCAGATCTGTCCCTGGGGGAAGCGGGCCAGATGGGAGGCAAACTCCTCCTTGGTCCAGTGCTCGCCCATGACCCGGTAGACCCGTTCCATGATCTCCAGGATATCTTCATAATCCGAACTCCGGAGATTCCGCAGTTCTAATTTGTGGTCTGTTGGTCTGGTATCCATGTTTATTTTCCTGGTTATGACGGCAGTAAGTATAAATATATATACGGGTCTTCAGTAGTCAATTCCTTGACCTGGAAATGCTCAAGCAAAAAAAAGAACCGCGGAAACCGTGAACACCCAGATCGTTGAGGACACGAGCATCAGGATGCAGGCCGGCTTGATCTTCTCCGGGCCCGGCCTGTCAAAAGAGAGGCCTATAAAGGGCTTGTCCACCAGCTGACCCTGATAGATGTTCGGTCCTCCGAGCCGGGCCTGGAGAGCCCCGGCAAAGGCGGCTTCAGGCAAGCCGGCATTGGGGCTGGAATGATTTCGGCCCTCCTGCAGGGCGGTCCGGAGGCTGGTCCGGAAACGTCCGAACAAGAGCCAGGAGCCCAGGCCGATGACAACCACCGAGAACCTGGCCGGGAGGTAATTGGCCCCATCGTCCAGCCGGGCCGCAACCCTTCCGAAGGCGATGTAGGCCTCGTTCTTATAGCCGACCATGGAATCCAGGGTATTGACCATCTTGTAGGCCAGAGCCAGGGGCGCCCCGCCCAGGGCGGCGAAGAAAAGGGGGGCCAGGACCCCGTCCACGAAGTTTTCGGCCACGGTTTCCACCGCCCCCTGGGCTACCCCGGTCCGGCTCAGCCCGTCCACGTCCCGGCCGACGATCAAACCGACTTTTTGTCTGGCTGTGTTCAAGTCCCTGCTTTCCAAGGCCTGCCCCACTTCTCGGGCGGCAGTGGCCAGAGATCTGGCCGAGAGGCAGTAATAGACAAGCACGACTTCAAGCAGGTAAGATACCAGGGGATAAAAGAGAAAGGCCAGCTTGAGGGCCAGCCAGGCCAGGAGCCAGGTTGCCGGGATCAAGAACCCGGCCAGAAGGCCGCCGCAGAGGATCGGATTAAAGGGCAAGCGGCGAAAGCGGGGTTCGGCCATCTGGATGACCCGGCCCATCAGGCGCACGGGATGGGGCAGCCGCAGGGGATCGCCCAGGATCAGGTCCAGGATAAAGGCCGCCGGGAGTACTGACCAGCCGGAAACAAAGAAATCCATCAGGCTCCCTGTCCCATGACCGCCGACTCCCTGCTCGTCTCCCCCGGCAAGAGCCTGAACAGGGCCTTGAGCAGCGCCTGGTTTTCCTGCGGCCTCTTCAAGGAGATCCGGATGAAACGCTCGGACAGTCCCTTAAAATTGGCGCAGTCCCGGATCAGGATTCTCTCCCGGCCCAGGGCCCGGCAGAGCTGGCCTGAGCCAGGGCCGTTTTCTATCCGGGCCAGGAGGAAATAGGCGGCGCTCGGAAAGACCCTCAGCCCGGTCCGGGCGGCAAGCCTTTGGGCACAGGCCTCCCGTTCCTCCTCCATGTCCCGCCTGGTCCTGCGGACAAAGGCCTGGATCCCGGGCCGATGCTGCATCAGGTAGCGAACCGCTTCCTGGGCCAGGCTGTTCACGGCCCAGGGCTGCATATGCAGAGCCCAGGCCCTGATCATCTGCCTGGAGGCGATCAAAAAGCCCACCCGCAGACCAGGGATCCTGAAGAACTTGGACATGGAGTTGAGACAGACGATGTTCGGCAGTCCCGCCTTGCTCAGGCTCTTGTCTTCCCCTCCCGGGACAAAGGGCAGGTAGGATTCGTCGATCACGAACCTGACCTCTGGATGGTCCCTGGCCAGGTCCTCGAGCTCGCTTTTTTGGGTCAGGACCCCGGTTGGATTGTTGGGGTTGCAGAAAAAGACCGTATCCACGCCGTAGAGGGCCCGGGAGAGCCTGTCCGGATCCGGGTGAAAAGAGTCCTTTTCATACGTTAGGAAATACTCCGGCTCGATTCCGGCCTTTCGGCAGCCATCCGCATAGTCGGCATAGGTCGGGGCCACGATCAGGGCCCGCCTGGTGCCGAGCATCTCCGGCAGGGCGTGGATGAACTGGGTGCTTCCGTTGCCGGCCATGATTTGCCCGGGATCCAGGTCGTGAACCCCGGCAAAATCCCTGATCATCGACCTGGCCTCCACCTCGGGCAGGGAGGCGATCTCCCCGAGCCGCTCCCGGAGGTGGGCAAGCAGCCCCGGCGGCGGGCCAAAAGGGTTCAGATTGCTGCTCATGTCGGTGATCTCTTCTGCAGAACAGCCAAGCTCAGCGGCCAGCTCCCGACTATTTCCGCCGTGACCGCTTATCATTTCTTTTCCCCCGGGTTTTTGCTTCCCTTGATGCCGACCGCCAGGCCGGCCACCGTCCAGATGACCCGGTCTGCCCTGGCCGCCAGCCTCTGGTTGACCAATCCGTTTGCATCCCGGAACATCCTGGCCAGCCTGTTTTCCGGCACCACCCCGGCCCCGACTTCGTTGCCGACGAAGATGACCGGACATTTCCGTTGCTCAAGGGACTTCAGGAGCCCGTCCAGGGCCTGCTGCACAATGGACTCCTCTGTCTGCTGCTCCAGGAGGTTGGCTACCCACAGGGTCAGGCAGTCGATGAGCAGGACGTCGGCCCACAGGCCGCACTCGGCTATGGTCCCGGCCAGATCCAGCGGGCACTCCACGGTCCGCCAGCCTTGGCCTCTCTCCTGTTGGTGCCTTTCGACCCTTTTCTGCATCTCCGGATCCCGGGGGACACTCGTGGCCACGAACACCCTTTGCTCCCCGGGCAGGGCCTCGGCCAGGTCAAGGGCCTGAGCGCTCTTGCCGCTCCTGCAGCCCCCCAGCACCAGAATCACTTCCTGTCTATTCCTCGCACCCATTCTTGCTTCACCTTTTGTTACCGGTTTTGGCCAAATCGGCTATTTTTCCCAGATCGAGGCTGGCCCGGAGGTGCTCGGCCAAACGATCGTACTCCTGCTGCCTGGCCTGCAGCCAGCCGGTTTTCGTTTCCGGTCCGGCGCACTCGACCCCGATGCCCCGAAGCCAGGCAGCCAGGATTTGCGGTTCATCAAAGAAGCCGTGCATGTAGCAGCCCAGGATCCGGCCGTCTGCCGAAATACAGCCGTCCTCGTCCCGACAGGAGACCCTGTTTCTCATGACGACCTCGAACAGGGGAATGCCTTCTGTCAGCAGCTCGGTGCAGCCCATATGAATCTCATAGCCGCAGCCCCTTGCCCGGCCCCAGGAAAATTCGCTCCAGGAGGTGGTCTTGGGGGCCCGGAGTCTGGTCCGGACCGGCAGCAGGCCAAGCCCGGGCGTGCTCCCTGCAGGTCCTTCCACTCCCTCCGGGTCGTCCACCGCGTGGCCCAGCATCTGGTAGCCGCCGCAGATCCCCAGGACATGCCCTCCGGACTCGACAAATCGGACAAGTTTTTCCGCCCAGCCGGAGTGCCTGAGCCAGTCCAGGTCCGCGCGGGTGTTCTTGGATCCCGGCAGAATCACGGCCTGGAAGCGGCCCAGGTCGCCCGGTTCTTCCAGGAAACCGCAACTGACCTCCGGGGTCCTGGCCAGGGCGTGGAAATCGGTGAAGTTGGAGATATGAGGCAGACGGACCACGGCGATGCACGGTCTGGAGCGGTCGAAGGACTGCTCCAGGTTCGAGCGCTCCAGGACCACGGAGTCCTCGGCCTCGATGGTGATCCCCTGGTACCAGGGAACGACCCCGAAGACCGGTTTGGCGGTTTTCTGTTCGATCCATTCCACCCCGCTTCGAAACAGGGAGACATCGCCCCGGAACCTGTTGATGATAAATCCCTTGATCATTTCCAGCTGCCGGCCTTCAAGGCAGGCCAGGGTGCCGACGATCTGGGCGAAGACCCCGCCGCGATGAATATCGGCAGCCAGGACCACATCGGCCTGAGCATACTCGGCCATGCGCAGGTTGACGAAATCATCGTCCATGAGGTTGACCTCGGCGCAGGAACCCGCCCCCTCCATGACCACCAGGTCATACTCCTGCCGCAGGCGGTCCAGGGCGGCCCGGGCCTCGATTTCCAGGTCCGCCTTGTGCCGGTAGTATTCCCGGGCTGTGCTGTTCTTGTAGACCCGGCCCAAAAGGACCACCTGCGACCCCATCTCTCCGCTGGGCTTTAAGAGCACGGGATTCATGTCCACGTGGGGGACCAGTCCGCAGGCCTCGGCCTGGACGATCTGGGCCCGGCCCATCTCCAGACCCTCCGGGGTGACCCCGGAGTTGTTGGACATGTTCTGGGCCTTGAAAGGGGCCACCCGGTAGCCCAGCTGCTTGAAGATCCGGCACAATCCGGCCGCCAGGACGCTCTTGCCCACGTCGGATCCAGTCCCCAGGACGGCGATGCACTTGGCCGGCTTGCGGCCCTTGCCTGCTCTCTGCACAGGCAAGGGCCTGTCCGGGCTGGTCTTATATCTCATACTTTTCGGCATAGCCTCTCGGGGTGAACATGAATTCCAGATACTGCCGGGACCGGCTGCTCCCGACAAAGACAACCGTCTGCATGCCGACCTCGGCCCGGTGCAGCTCCTTAAGGGGGATGATCCGGGTCGTCTGTCCCGGCCGCATGGCCTTGCTAGCGATGCCCACCACGGTTTTCGGGCTGCGGTGGGCCAGGATGATCTCACAGGCCCGGGCCAGCTGCCAGTCCCTCTTTTTGCTTTTGGGGTTGTGCAGAACAATGACGAAATCAGCCCTGGCCGCGGCTTCAAGCCTGTTCTCGATCACCTCCCAGGGGGTGAGCAGATCGCTCAGGCTGATGGCGGCAAAATCGTGGGTCAAAGGGGCTCCCAGGAGCGAGGCCCCGGCGGCCAGGGAAGGGATGCCCGGGACAACCTCCAGCCTGACGCCGGTGATCCCGGATACGTCCTCCTCCTGCGGCCGGACCACCCGGATCCCTCTTTGCTCGCAGCTCTCCAGGACCAGGCCGGCCAGGGCGTAGATGCCGGGATCCCCGCTGCAGATCAGGGCGCAGGTGCGGCCCTGGAGACAGCGGTCCAGGGCCTGGTGGACCCGGTCCACCTCTTTCTTCATGCCGGAGGAGATGATCTCCCGGTCTCCAAGGAGGGGCCGTATGAGCTCCAAATAGGTGCTGTACCCGGCGATGACCTCCGCTTGCTCCAGGACCTCCAGGGCCCGCCCGGAGAGATGTTCCAGGCCGCCCGGGCCGGTTCCGACTAGGTAAAAGGCCGGGCTCTCCTGGCCAGGGCGATGGTCACATTCCCCCTGGCCTGTTTGGACACGACCAGGCTGCCCGGTCCTGCGGCCAGAATGGCCGCTGCTTCGCAGACGCTTGCTACTCCTATCCATTGTTCCACCTTTTGGGACGGGGTCTTGATTCCTTTGACTCCCGAGAGTTCTGTTTTGCTTGAAAATGAAATATCCAGGCCAAGCTCCCCGGCAGCCGCCAGAAGTCCTGCTTCATCGCTTTTCAGATCGATCGAGGCCAGGCAGGCCAGACTGGTCCGGGCCAGCTTGAAGTCCAGGCAGACCCGGGTCAAGACCTCCAGGATCTCCTCCCGGCTCGTACCCCTGTTGCACCCGATGCCGGCCGCCAGGCTCCGCGGCCTGAGCACAAGGGTCTCCTCCGGTACCGGGATCAGGCGGTCGTCGACAGCGATCAAGGGATCTGGATCATCCTTGTCCGCGACGATCCTGAGTCCGGCCTTCCGGAGATCCGGAAACAGCAAGGCGTAGGGGTCGTGCATCCGGATCTCCTGCCCGGCCAGGATGGCCGTGTTGATCCTCTTGATCTGCGCGGGGTTCTCGATGAGCAGCCCCTTATCCCCGGCCAGGCTGTCGATGGCCGGCAGTCCCCGAATATCGGTGGCCGTGGTGATGATCGGACTGGCTCCGCTGATCCGGCTGACACGCCCGGTCAAGGCGTTGGCCCCGCCCAGATGACCGGACAGGAGGCTGATGCAGTTTCGGCCCAGATCATCCAGGACCACCACCGCCGGATCCGTGGTTTTGCTCCTGATCCAGGGGGAGATGACCCTGACCGCGATCCCGGCGGACATCACGAAGACGTGCCCGGAAAAGTCCGTAAAATGTTCGCCCACTTCCCGGGTCAGAGAGCTGAAAGGGCGTACCGGAAAATCTCCGGCCTGATCCGCGGCCGCGGATCGGGATACGAAGAGGACCGCTTCCGGCATGGAAGCGGCGATTCGTTTCCCCAGCTGCAGACCAGCAGCAGTAATGACCCACACCGCAACAGACCTCATTGCTCACCCCTCAGCCAGACTTTAAAAAACCCCGGACTGGCCGTAATTCAGACTTCGTACACCTGTACCAATTATGAGAATTAACTGCTTGAAATGATCGATTTGACTTCAAAATTGGACATTTCACAGGCTTCAGGTGTCAGGTGTCAGCCCTGCCTCTGGCCGCAGACGCCCGGTTTGATCAAAAAAGAAACTTTGAGTCACCTCCTCCGTCATTCCGGCGAAGGCCGGAATCCAGACTGAAAAAGTAAGAGCTGGACCCCGGCCTCCGCCGGGGTGACGGACAAAGAAAAATCGAGTTTCATATGAGCCCTGCCTCTGGCAGGCCTGACATATAACTATTTGATACATACAAGAACATGGAGCCAGGCTGTTGTTCTATTGGCTCGAAGTCCATAACTGCCAGTTTGATCCGGATAGAAACTCCAATTTGAGTCACTGGCACTCTCTTTTCGAACCGGGCACAGGGCTCTCTTGCGCGACCTCGCTGGGAGGTTCTCAGGTTTTTCTTAGGCTCGCGAAATGGGGGAAACCGGACCGCGCCTACAGATTCAAACCAGAAAACAGCAGAAGATTCCGCTTATGCAACATCAAAGTACAAAGCAGAGC
>JAIPDR010000096.1 GCA_021737615.1 Desulfohalobiaceae bacterium
GCCTCTTGACAAAGATCAGACCGTGTTTATTTATATAATATGTTTAAACATATTCTATTAAAATGATTGTTTTTTTTATCTCATACCCGGGTATTGTACAAAGGTGAAATGATCAATCCAGTCACATAACCACAAAGGAGGGTAGGACAATGTTTTTGCGAAGACTGAATACCTGGCCGGCTTCGGACTGGAGCAGTTCTGTTGGTGAACTGGACAGGATGAGACGGCAGATGGACCGGCTTTTCGGTCAGCTGTCCGGCACCCAGGCGACCGAGCAGTTCTCCGGGGTATTTCCCCTGTTCAATGTGACCGAAGACAAGGACAATTTTTATATCAGGGCGGAGCTCCCCGGCCTGAAACCGGATGACATAGATATCAGCGTCACTGCCGACAGCCTGTCCGTATCAGGCGAGAGGAAAATCGAATTTCAGGCAAAGGATGTCCAGTACCACCGCAAGGAGAGAGAAGCCGGCACCTTCAGCCGTATCATCAACCTGCCCGGACAGATAGACACCGAAAAAGTGGAAGCCAGGAACAATAACGGAATCCTGACCATCACCCTTGGCAAGGCCGAGGCCACGAAACCCAAGCAAATCAGTATCAAGGCATCCTGATGGCCGGTTAGAGCCCCGGACCTTTGCTCTGGATGTTCAAACCGGCTGGAGAGAAGAACTTTCAGGAACCAAAAACACAATCTGGATAATTTCTTCGAAAGAAGGAGGGATGAGATATGGCCAGCACAGAATCCAAGGACCTGCAAGCCAAGAAAAAGGAAGAAGCCCGGATCCCGGCCGAGCAGACCCGGCCCGGCCTGGTCTTTACCCCGGCAGTGGATATTTATGAAACCGAGAAAGAGATCGTTGTCCTGGCCGATATGCCCGGGGTCAGAACCGACGACGTAGCCATCGACCTCAAGGACAACACCCTGACCTTGAGCGGTAATCCCCAAACCCTGGAAACAAAAGACGAGACCGATATTCTCCGGGAATACCGGACCGGAAAATACTACAGGCAGTTTACCCTCTCCGAGATCATCGACCAGGAAAAGATAGAAGCCAAGCTCCATGACGGTGTGCTGAACCTGGTCCTGCCCAAGATGGAAAAGGCGACGCCCAGAAAAATCGAGGTCCAGACGGCCTAAGCCTCCACCCGGCAGGATTTTGGAAGAATGTAAACATGTAAGGTCAGGGTCAGCCGCCGCCTTTAGCCTGAACCTGGCCAGGCGAAAACCAGAAAACCGGATAGAAATATCCGGTCTTCTGGTTGAAAGGCAAACCTCGGACAGCAAGGACATTGGCCATGCCCAAAGATTACTACCTGATCTTAGGCCTGAGCAGGGATGCCGATTGTCATGAAATCAAACAGGCCTATCGGAACCTGGCCAAAAAAATCCACCCGGATGTCACTGATTGCCGGGAAAAGCGGGAAAAGTTTCTGGAGATCAAAGAGGCCTACGAAACACTGGCCGATGAAACAAAACGCAGGCGCTACGACACTCAACTGTCCCGTCGGAAATCCGATGGCCGGAACCAGGCAGCAAGGCCGGGATCTCCCCCCGGTCATCCCGGCCGCACGTTCTTCAGGAGGCCTCCCTATCCCGGATCTTCCCCGGATCCCTTTGAGGACTTCCTCAACGAATTCCGCGGCTTTCCCGGATCCACACCACAGGCCGAGGAGCTGTTCTTCGAAGCCGTGCTCACCGGCCGTGAAGCCCAAACCGGTGGTGATTTTCCCCTCACTCTGCCTGTGAAGGTCCCCTGCCCGCAGTGCGCCTGGAGCGCCTTCCGGCGGGATCCTTGGTGCTCTGTCTGCGGCGGCCGGGGAACGGTTTCCTCAGAAACCGAGTTCACCCTGCGCATCCCTCCTCAAGTCCATGACAGCGCCCGGATTCGCTTTGTCCTCGACAGGGCAGGCACGAGCAGGCTGTTTGTGACGATCACCATCAAAATCGAATATTAGAGGATAATCCAAATCACAACGTTTCGCTCCCCTCGCCTTTTCACTCCTGTCGATAACCCTGACCCGCTCTTGCCCGCATGAAAATTCTGCTAAGCGCCTAATCAGGGAGGGTTTCTGTAGCGACGTAACAACGGAACAAGCAAAACACAGGCAAAGTCCACTCACCAGAAACAAAAGCCCACAGCAGAACAGGTTATTCCGCTCGACGACCCCGACTTCAAGGACTTCTGATACCCGCTTTGAGCCTGAAGACATGGAGTCTTCAGGCTCAAAGCGGATATCTGTTGAAGCCGCTCATGGCCTGTGCCTGTTTGCGGACCTTCTCCCGCAGAGGGGCCCTGGAGTAGCCCAGGGTGATCACCAGCCCGATTTCGGTCTTGGCCGGGATATGCAGCAGGTCCTTGATCCTTTGCTCCTGAAACCAGCCGATCATGCAGGTCCCCAGGCCGAGCTCCGCGGCCTGCAGGCAGAAGTGGGCCGCGGCCACCCCGATGTCGATCAGGGGATACTCCTTGTTTTTGAGCCGCCCTCCGATCTGGGTGATGACTTTGGGCCGCTCCTTGGTCATGACCACGATGACCGGCGCCTGGAGGGCGAAGGCATTGAAGCGGATGGCCGGGCTGAAGGTGGCCCGGGCCACTGCTTCTCTGAGCTCCGGCTGATCAACGAAGATCAGCTTCCAGGGCTGGGAATTGCTGGCAGAGGGCGCCAGACGGACCGCTTCGATCAGTTGCTCGATTTTCTCCCCCTCCACCGGCTGTGCGGAGTACTCCCGGCAACTCTGCCTCTTTTTGATCAGTTCTGAAAATTCCATTCAATTTTGACCTTTTGTATCCTTTTTGATATACCGGCAACTGGCCGCATTGCATTTCGGATCAGCTTTAAAGCTCAAGCGCAATTTATGCCAACTTCTGGTATAAGTACAAACATCAGCCGGAAGAGAGGACACAAATCATGCCTGGCTTATACATTGGAGGAACCACCGGTTTTGCCGGGAAAAACCTGCTGGCCCTGGCCCTGGCTTTGACCTTCAAGGAGGATGGCTATCGGGTGGGGTTCATGAAACCGGTGGGCTACATGCCGCGCGAATTAGAACACCAGATGGGAGACGAAGACGCCTACTTTATACAAAGCATCCTGAACCTCGATCACGAGCTCGACCTGGTCACTCCGGTCCTCTTTGACGATAAATTCAAGACCCGGACCCTGACCAGGGACTGTCCCGATCTAATGGGGAAAATCGAATCCGCCTACCAGACCTTGAGCCGGGACAAAGACGTCATGATCATCAGCGGTTCAGGCAGTTTCCTGCATGCCGGCAAGCACTGCGACGTGGCCGGCCTGGAGGTCTCCCGGACCCTGGGGGCCAAGGTAATCCTGGTGGATCGCTTTTTCAAGGAATTCTACTACGATTATCTCATCAGCTCCCACGAGCAGCTCGGATCGGACATGATCGGGGCGGTCTTCAACTGCGTTCCGTCTTCCAAGATCGACGACGTCGCCGAACTCATGACCCCCCTTTTTCAGAGAAAGGGCATCGCCCTCCTGGGGACGATCCCTGATGACCCGCGGCTCAACTCCCACCGCATCAAAGATCTGGCCCAGAGATTGCGCGGAAAGATCATTTCCGCCCCCCGGAACACTGACCACCTTGTGGACAACTTCCTCATCGGGACCATGCAGGTGGAAAATTTCATGACCCACTTCAAAAAGAAACGCAACTCAGCGGTCATCGTCGGCGGGGACCGCTCTGACCTGCAGCTGGTGGCCCTGGAAGGCAGATGTCCCTGCCTGATTTTAACCGGCAACCTCTATCCCAACGACCTCATCCTCAGCCGGTCCGATGCCCTGGAAATACCGATCATAGTAGTCAGGGAGGACACCTACAGCGTGGCCAAGGAAATGGAAAAGATCTTAAGCAGCAGCAAATTCCGGGAGCCCAGCCTCATCGACTACGGGGTCAAAATGATCAGGTCCAACCTGGATATCCCGCGCATCAAACAAGGGCTGGGGCTGTAGGGTCCTCTCGGATTGTCGCCCTGCCTGAAAGGAAAACAGCTCGAGAAGAAAACTGCTTCTGAAACTTCTTCTTATTTCTAAACCGTGAACCGTGAACCTGGAACCTTTTTCACCCTTTGTTCATGCTCCAGTAGCCACTCTTTGCGCCAGATCCCGCTGCCGTACCCGGTCAGGGATCCGTCGCCGCCGACCACCCGATGACAGGGCACAACGATCGGCAGGGGATTTTTGTTGTTGGCCTGACCCACGGCCCTGAAGGCCCTGGGTCTGCCGACTGCGCCGGCCAGATCCCCATAGGAGATCGTTTCGGCGAACGGAATCCGGCGCAACTCCTCCCAGACCTGAAGCTGAAAAGCGGTCCCCCTGAGCCCCAGAGGAAGGTCGAAATCCATCCTCTCTCCCTGAAAGTATTCCTCCAACTGGGTAATGGCCCGCTTGAGGCACTCCGGCAGCCGGCTTTGAACAGGACCCTTTTCGCGGACAAAAGCGACCTCCAGGATTTCCTCCCCATCAGCCCTTATCTCGAGGACACCGATCCGGGATTCCAGATACCCGGTAAAGGCTTCCGCCTCCGATCTACTCCGGCTTATCGAGCGCATTGTTTGTCTCCTTATGCCCGCTCATTTTTGATGAACTCTTGGGTCAACTCCCAGGCCCGGTCATCGCTGAACTGGGTCAGGGGATGTTTGCAAAAGTAGGCGGAAGGACCTTCCAGAACTCCTCCCACTCCCCGGTCGAGGGCCAGTTTCATGCATCTGACTGCATCTATGACGATTCCGGCCGAGTTCGGGGAATCCTCAACCGAAAGGCGGAGCTCCAACTCCATGGGCACATCGCCGAATAATCTGCCCTCCATCCGGAGGAAGCAGACCTTGTTGTCTTTTTGCCAGGCCACATAATCACTGGGACCGATATGGATGTTCTCCTGCTTGAGCCTGGGCTTGGCCACCGCCTGAACCGACTCGGTCTTCGACTTCTTCTTGGAGACAACCCGCTCCCGGTTGAGCATATTCAAAAAGTCGGTATTGCCTCCGGTATTCAACTGGTAGGTCCGGTCAAAACCGACTCCCCTCTGCCCGAAGAGATGGGTCAGGGCCCGGTGTACGATGGTCGCCCCCAGTTGAGACTTGACGTCGTCGCCGATCAGGGGCAGCCCTTTTTCTTCAAACCTGGCGGCCCATTTTTGATCACTGGCAATGAAAACAGGAATGTTGTTGATAAACCCTGTCCCGGCCTCCAGGGCGGCCCGGGCGTAAAAGCGAACCGCTTCCTCCGAACCAACCGGCAGGTAGTTGAGCAGCATGTCGGCCTGACTCGTCTTCAGCTCCCTGACCACATCCTCGAAATCCGGTTCGATCTCCTCGGAGAGCACGAAGGTCTGCTCCGGAGCATACCCCTGGAGATGTTCGGAGAATCCATCGAGAATCTTTCCCATTTTCACAGTGACCCCGGCCGGAGGAAGAGTTGGCTGGATGGGCTTTGTACAGTTGGGAGGGCTGAAGACGGCGGTATTCACATCTTTCCCGACTTTCCGCTTGTCTATGTCAAAGGCGGCAACGACCTGTATATCTTCAGGGCGGTAGCCTCCAATGGACCAGTGCATCAGACCGACTACCTCATCCGGAATCCTGTCGGCATAGTAATGTATACCCTGGATGAGAGAACTGGCACAGTTTCCAAGACCAGCGACCGCTACTTTGACTTTGCTCATGACCAGACATCCTCCTTTTGTTCTGTTCAGTCCGTCAAAATGGTCCGGATATGACGCATCCTTTGCACAACAGTCAGCATTGTCAACACAAGATAGAGGACCAGCCCGGTCCAGAGAACAGCCATTTCCCCGGGAGCGAAGCTCAAAACCAGGCTCCAGATGAGAAGATAGACCACCCGCAGGTCCCGTTCCAGCAGGCCGGCCGAACATTTTCCGCCCAGACCCTCGGCCCGGGCCTTGCTGTAACTGATCAGCAACGTCAGGACCAAGCCGATGAAGATCCCGACAGAGGCCGCGATGAAGAAAGACGATTCCCAAAAAAGGACCCAAAAGCCGAGGAGATACAGGGAATCGGAAATCCGGTCCAGGCTTGAATCCAAAAAGGCGCCATACCGGGAACCCTCCTGCCTTGACCTGGCGGCCATCCCGTCCAGGGAATCGGCCAGGCCCGAAAAGCCGATACCCAGAAAACCGAAAAAAGGATGAAGCCAAAACCCGAAAGGCGCCAGCAGAGCGAAAAAAAGGCCAAGGCAGGTCAGCCGGTTCGGCCGGGCCAGGCTGGAAGGTATCCGCGGCAGGACAAGCTCTTGCAGCAAAAAGAAATACCGCTCCGCCATCCGGGATGCGCGAAGGGACATCCTCGGTCTCCTTGTTGATTCCGGTTCTCTGTTCCGGGACACCTCAAGCCTTGAGATATTTCCACACACAGATTAAACAATGCGATTTACAGCAGCGGCTGACAGCATAACCTGCAATAATCCGCCGACCCTCGAAGCATGACACAGATCAGCGCGGCCCATCCATCATAGCTTCCATTTGCCACAAAGGCAACAGGTTGCCGGTCTCAATAGCAAGAGTACTTCCAGAGCCCGGCCATGGCTTTGGCGGCCTGTTCAGGAGTGGGCAGGTTGACGATGCCTTTTTGTTCTTCCAGAACGGCCAGAGTCTCCTCCCAGATCCCTTTCGGGGACAGAAAGCAGGTGATCAGGGGCTTCTTCTGGCCCCAGTCCAGGAAAAAGTCGCTCAGACCGGGCAGGACCGCCCTGTTGGCCGAGGCGTACATGGTCAGGACAAGGATGCCGTCCACCCCCGGGTCCTCCAGGACGGCCCCGACGATTCCCTGGACAGCCTTTGTGCTGTACCAGGCCGGGCCCATATCCACGGGATTGTCCCGCAAAGCCAGAGGCGGCAGGAGTTCATGAATCCTTCTGGTCGTTTTTTTGCCGAATCGGGCCAGGGTCAGACCCTCGGCCTCCAGGACATCCAGGGCGGTCATGTTCGGCCCGGCCTGGCCCGAGAGGATAGCGATCCTGGGTCCGTCAAGCCGGGGGCAGACACGAAAGGTCCGGGCCAGATCCAGGAGTTCCTGGGAACTGCGGGCCGGATGGATCCCGGCCTGCCTGAAGGCGCCCTGGTACACGGCTCTGTTTCCGGCCAGGGAACCGGTATGGGACCTGGAGACCTGGTCGCCGCCGCCGGAATCGCCGGCCTTGTAGGCGATGATCGGCTTTCTGCCTCTTACTTCAGCTGCAGCCGCGATCAGGGATCTGGGATTGTCCATCCCTTCAAGATACATGGCAATGACCGAAGTCTCCGGATCGTCGGCCAGGTAGCGGACCATGTCCTCGAAATCAACCGTAAGACGGTTCCCCAGGCCAATGACCTTGCCCAGGCCCACCCCCTGGTTTTCAGCCAGAAAGGCCAGAAGATGGGCGATGCCGCCGCTTTGACTGACCAGACTGATGTCCCCGCTCTCGAGGTTGGAAAACTCCGGGGTGAAGGTTGCGTTCAATCCGGCCCGGAGGTTGACCGCTCCAAAGGTGTTGGGCCCGATGACCGGCAGACCCTTTGCGCGGGCCAGTTCCCGGGCCGTCGCCTGCAGCCTGTCTCCGGCCGGATCGTCGATTTCCTTGAAGCCGGCGGTGATGAGGACCAGGCCCTGGACATTCAAATCCGCAGCCTCCTGCAGGACAGACAGAACCAGATTAGAGGGGACGACCACTATAACCAGGTCTAATGGCTGTTCGCAGTCGGAAAGGCAGTGAAGCGCGGGCAGTCCCAGGACAAAATCGCTCCCCGGGTTGACCGGGATGATCCTGCCCGGGAAGCCTCCCCTGAACAGGCTCTTCATCACGTGGTATCCGAGCTTCTCGGTATTGTTCGAAGCTCCGACCACGGCCACGGTCTGTGGAGAAAGCATGGATCGAAGCCGACCCTGAAACGATTCGGAATACTCAGTTTGCATGCAATTTCTCCATGAGGATTTCAAAATTTTGCAGTGACGAAGTAGATGGGTGAGTTTTCGCCCAAGCACTAGTTAGCAGATCCTGGGCAGCTGCTCACCTTCCAGCATGCTCAAGAACCGTCTGCCCCCCAGTTCCGTCTCCAGGATCACCCGGCCGGGTTGTCCGGCGGCTACCCGGCCGATGAGGGCCGCCTCCTGCCCCAGTAAATGGCCGTGCATGATTTCAAGCGCTTCCCCGGCCCTTGTTTCGGGTAGGATGCAGATGCATTTCCCTTCATTGGCCAGATACAACGGATCCAGACCCAGGAAGGAGCAGCCTTCCCTGACTGTCGGATCAACAGGGATGTCTTTCTCCCGGATCAAAAACTCCTTTTCCGACTGCTGGGCGATCTCGTTCAAGGTGGTGGCCAGACCGCCCCGGGTCGGATCTCTGAGGACGTGTATCTCCGGGATCCGGCTGATCAGCTCCAGAGTCAGGGGGTGCAGGGAAGCGGCGTCGCTGACGACCGGAGACTCAAATTCCAGTCCTTCACGCCTGGATAAAACAGCCAGTCCATGATCCCCCAGCCTCCCGCTGACCAGGATCGCATCCCCTTCTTCGGCCCTGTCTCCCCGCGGGGGATCCGGGACCATGATTCTGCCGATGCCGGTGGTATTGATGAACAATTTGTCTACGGCCCCCCTGGGGACGACCTTGGTGTCGCCGGTGACGATCTTGAGCCCCCCCTGTCCGGCGGCCCGGCCCATGGAAACGACTACGGCCTCCAGGGTCTTGAGCGGCAGTCCTTCTTCCAGGATAAAGCCGCAGCTCAAATACAGGGGTTCGGCGCCCAGCATGGCCAGATCATTGGCAGTCCCGTGCACGGACAGGGCCCCGATGTCGCCGCCTGGGAAAAAGATGGGATCCACGGTAAATGTATCGGTGCTCATGGCCATCCTGCCCTCGATCTCCAGGACAGCGGCGTCGTCCAGGGAGAGCAAAATGCTGTTGCCCAGATGGGAGAGGAAGATATCGGCGATAAGCCTCTGGGAGGCCCTGCCCCCGCTGCCGTGATCCAGAATTATCCTCTCGAATGCGTTCATAAGGGGTGCCTCAAGTCAGCCCTGCCTCTGGCAGTTCTGACATATAAATATTGAATATTTATTATAATACACAGGCATGTTGTTATGCTGATGTTGAAATCCATAACTGCCAGTTTGATCAATGAATAAACTTACCATGCAAACAATAGGTCACAGGGTTGAGAACCGGTCACAGAGTTCTCTTGAGCGACCTCGCTGGGAGGCTCTAAGGTTTTCTTAGAAAACCAAGAGCCGGAAGCGTTGAAGCGAAAGAGAGCTCTGTGATCGGTTCGTGGCATCAGCTGAAGTTTCATACGAGTCTATCCCTTCGCTTTTTCAGTCTTGATACAATCATTGCCTGTCGGTAAGCGATTGCGAAGTATCCGCCTTGAACCTCCAGAACCAAGACCGGAAGCTCAAGCCGATACCTTGTACTTGTAGTAGGCGGCGCAACTGCCCTCGGTGGAGACCATGCAGGGGCCGACTGGAGCGGCCGGGGTGCACTTCGTCTTGAACAGGGGACATTCATCCGGCCTGATGAGGCCCTGCAGGACCTCCCCGCAGGAACACCCCCGGGGTTCGGGGACGATCTTCGGCTCTTGACCGAAGACCTTCAGGGCGTCATGGGCCTCATATTCAGCGGCCAGACCGAGACCGCTGGCCGGGATGGTGCCCAGACCCCGCCAGTCCGCGTCCTTAACCGCAAAGACTTCCTGCATCAGCTCCTGGGCCTTGAGATTCCCCTGCTCCCTGACCACCCGCTGATACTGGTTCTGAACCTCGGCTGGCTTCTCTTTTTTTTGGCCGGCGATCATGACCAGAGCCATGAGCATGTCCAGGGGATCGAAACCAGCCACAACCGATGGAATCCGGTATTCATCAGACAGAAAGCGGTAGGGCTCGAGGCCGATGACCGCAGAGACGTGTCCGGGAAGGAGAAAGGCCTCCACCGCGGCCCGGCCTTGTTTCAGCAAATGCTTTAAAGCCGGGGGTACCAGCTTATGGCAGCTGAAGACACTGAAGTTCTCCAGGTCCAGCCTGCGGGCTTCCTTGAGCGTGGCCGCGACCACCGGGGCCGTGGTCTCGAAGCCGATGCCCAGAAAAACGACCTTCTTGTCCAGATGCCTTCGGGCCAGAGCCAGGGCCTCGAACGGAGAATAGCAGACCTCGACCCGCGCCCCTTCGGCCTTGATCCCCTTCAGACTCAAGCCCTCGGGCCCGGGCACCCGGAGCATATCCCCGAAGCTGGCCAGAATGACCTCATCCTTTCGGGCCAGCTCCAGAGCAAAGGCCACTTCTCCGGAAGAAGTCACACAGACCGGACAGCCGGGTCCGGAAACGTGGACCAGGCCAGGGGGCAGCAGGGAGCGCAGTCCGCTCTGAAAAAGGGCTACGGTATGGGTCCCGCAGACCTCCATGAAGCGCAGGGGAGGATTTAACTCCCGCTCGAGCCGCTTTAACAGTTTCTTGCCCAATTCAGGATCGTTTACTGTGAATGGATTCGGCATAGAATTTTCCAAAAGACGTTTTAAAAGAGCCGGCTGCCGATCTAGATACGAGGCTTTACTTTTTACATATTCTCCTGCTAAAGTCTACCTGCCGGCCATCGAACCGGAGCGATGCTCCGGCTTCTTTTGCAAATTCAACGACAAGACTATGCCCGAGACAATTCCCTCTTTCCCCCCCTTTCAAGCCGACGGATCAGGGCCGACTCCCTCCAGGAAAGAGTGTTTCGCTTACTGGGACAGATATGAAATGCTGCCCCAGATTCGGGACCATAGCCTGCTGGTGGCCTCGGTGGCTCTGCAGATAGCGGAAATGGCCCGGGCAAAAGGGCTGCCCGTCAGCCGGAGACAGGTCGAGGCCTCGGCTCTGCTGCACGATCTGGCCAAAACCTATACCATCAGGTATGGCGGGAACCACAGCCAGCTCGGCGGGGCCTGGGTCGTAAACCTGACCGGAAACCTGGCCGTTGCCCAGGCGGTCATCCACCATGTTCACTGGCCCGGAGAGATCATCGTTCAAAAGCATCTGCTGCCCCTGCTCATCCTTTATGCAGACAAGCGCATCAAGCATGACAGGATCGTTTACGTCGAAGACCGCTTTGAGGATCTCTTTGTCCGTTACGGCATCAACGGTCACCGGATCAAACTGATGCAGCGATCTCTCAAGCAGACGCAGGCCATAGAAAACAAACTGAGCCAGGAACTGGAGGTAGATCTGTATGCGTATCCTTTTGATAGCCGGGGGCTGGTCCAATGAACGAGAGGTGTCCTTATCAGGAGCCAGGGCCATTGACCAGGCCCTCCAGGCTTTGGGACACAGCGTGAGTTTTTTCGATCCTGCTCTCAGCTTTGCACAACTTCCCGAAACAGCAAAAGACTTCGACTTCGCCTTCATCAACCTCCACGGCAGTCCCGGGGAGGACGGCCTGATTCAGGCCGTCCTGGACCAGGTCGGACTTCCCTACCAGGGATCCGGCCCCAGGGAATCACTGCTGGCCCTGAACAAAGCGGCCTCCAAGAGCCTGTTCGAAAAAGCCTCCATCGCCACTCCGGCCTGGGAGTTTCTCCCGGTTCAGCCACAGGCCGACTGGAGGCCGAGCCTGGCCTATCCCTTCGTGCTCAAACCGAACTGCGGGGGGTCGAGCCTGAACCTCCACCTGATCGACTCACGGGAAGAGCTGGACCTGGAAATGGACCCGGCCTTTTCCAGGGGGGACGAAGTCCTTCTGGAAGAGCGGATCCCGGGCCCGGAAATCACCTGCGGGGTCCTGCGGGATGAACCTTTGCCCCCTATCCTGATCCAGCCGGCAGACGGCTCGGCTTTTTTCGACTACTTCAGCAAATACACGCCAGACGCTGCCCTGGAAATCTGTCCGGCTCCGATTTCCCGGGAACTCACGAAGACGATCCAGGACCTGGCCCTGGCCACCCACAAGCTCCTTGGCCTGTCCGGATACAGCCGGACTGACTTCATCCTTGCAGACAACCGGCCCTTTGTCCTGGAAGTAAACACCCTGCCGGGCATGACCCGGACCAGCCTCATCCCCCAGGAAGCGGCGGCCCACGGCTATTCCTTCCAGGATCTGATCCGGATCCTCATTGAAGCAGGGCTCTCCCGGCTGGATGCAGGCGGCGTTGCAGGTGATGAAGGCGGCTTGATCCATCCCAAATTATAACAGTAAGTTGTCAAGATTGTCATGATCCGTTACGCTCTGATCATTCTCGCTTTTTTGGCCCTTGTCGTCTATGTTAGCTACATGGCAGCCAGAGGCGCGGTTTCCGGCAGATTCCGGACCATCAGTCTCGTGCTGCTCGGCTTCTTGCTCATCCTGGTGGGGACCGGTCTTTACTACAACCAGAAATACTACTCGGTCCAGACGGTCCAGGAAGAATTCGCAACCGAAAAAAGAGAGATCCTGAATACGATCCGGGACCATCTGGAGTTCGGAGAATTCGGGAGGGCCGCCGACCTGGCCGCAAAATACATCGAGGTCAACGATCCCGAGCTGCAGCGGCTCTATGTCAGAAGCCGGGAGGCGGAGCTGCTGCAGAAAATCGAAAACACAGACAGGGACAATCACGACCTGCGCCTGAAGCTCTGGAGAAACCTCTATGACCTGACCGGCAAGGCAGACTATCAAAAACGGATCGAGGCCGAAAAAGAGCTTGCGGCCAGGGCCGAGGAAAAGAGGATCCTGAACATCCTGCAAGACATACCCGAAGCTCATATCGCCCAAAAGGCCCTTGGCTTCGAGATCCTCCAGGGCCTAAACCCAGGAAAAGCAAGCTACCGCCTCAAATACAACGACTATCGGCAGCAGATAGAGACACGGCTGCAAAACACCCTCTGGAGCAACGCCTGTTCGAGGATCTCCCTGACCGCCTGTGAACACTTCGGCTATCTGGCGATCGAGGGACAAACTTCAGCAGGCGGGAAAAAGACCGGCTTCGGAGAAATCTGGGGGGTCAGCCAGAGACCCAAAGGGGCCTTGATCTCGAAAGAGGGCGAGGTAGCCCCTGAAAACGGGTTCTACTATATTGTGCATGAGTTCGAGACACGTTCCCCGACCCTTCACCATATCGAATCGATAGCGGTCGAAAACCCTTATGCGCAGAACTTGAAGAAGTGAGGAGGCAGCCCTGCCTCTGGCAGTGCTGACATGTAACTATTGAATATTTATGAAAATAACTGCTAGACTTTTAACTTATGTTGTTGATTTCGATTGCTGCCATTTTGATCAATGAGAAGAAACTCCAGTTTTGAGCATTGGCACCTCTTTGCGAACCGGGCAACAGGGTTTTCTTGCGCGACCTCGCTTAGAGGTTCTCAGGTTTTCTCAGGCTCGCGAAATGGGGGAAACCGGACCGCGCC
>JAIPDR010000097.1 GCA_021737615.1 Desulfohalobiaceae bacterium
TGACCAAAGAGAACGATCAATACTTCTTCCAAGCAAACGATCTGGGGGCGGTCTCCAGATTCGAGGCCAGCTCCAAGATCGGAGACTGGCACGCCCTTTCCCTTCTGAGCCGGGCCAACACCCTGGATGGAAACCTGGACCTCTTCCTGTCGGGGGCCTGGTCTTACACCGATCCGGAGAAGGTTTCGGAGATCCCGCTCTTCGAGATGCTCGGCTCGAGCCTTCTGTCCTCCAACGGGGAACTGGAATCGCATAACGGCTGGAGCCTCTATGCCGGCGGCCGCTACACCCTGCCAAAATGGAGCACCAGAATCGGACTGGAGTACAATTACGGATCGAAGTACTGGTTCAATGTCACCGGAGCCGAGGACAACCTGATCGGGCCGAAGCTGGCCACCCGGGGGCATGTCCTCGAACCATACCTCGTCAAGGAGTTTTTCGGAAAGAACTTCTTCGCCAGGTTGGGCGGACAATTCTACTGGTTCAACTACTCAGGCAGCGGCTTTCCCCTCGGGGAACCGGTCAAGGTGGATGAGGCCACCGGGGCAGACTCCATCTTTCCGGTCATCGACAAGATGCAGATCTACTATCTGTCGCTTGTGGCCCGGTTTTAGGGATCGGAAAACCAGCGCGCCCTTGTGGTCTGGGGGCGCTTTTTAGGTGAAAAATGTTCACACAGTGAAATATATTTAGCGTTCTCTCTGCAAAAGGCGCCTCTTTCCGGGATGCGCGGCGGACCGTGCAAAGAGGATGAGGAGGAACAGATCGTGGCACACGAAACTGGATGGTCGTTTCTGAAACAGCAGATCCAAAGCGGCTACACCCTTTTGTTCGGCCGGGAATGGCCGGCCTGGATCTCCGGAATCTTTCTGGCTGTGCTGGCCCTGCTCATCTTCATGTGGTGGCACCCCTGGGGAGTGGCCGGCGGATATAATAACTGGGGCAGCTGGTTCTTCTATCTCATTGGAGTCTACGAAGAGCCGCCGGCGAACAGTCCGCTTCTGAACGGCATGTCCCTGTCCAACCTGGGCATCATTGCCGGAGCCCTGGCTTCGGCCCTGCTCGGCAAACAGTTCAAGATCAACAAGGCTCCGCCCCTGGAGTACGTCAAAGGGATAGCCGGGGGCATCCTGATGGGCCTAGGGGCGGCCTTAGCCTCTGGCTGCAATGTGGGCGGCTTTTACACGGCCATGGGCATGTTCGATCTCGGCGGTCTGACCATGATGTTCGGCCTTCTGGCGGGCGCCTATCTCGGGCTGCGCTACCTGCTCTGGGAAATGGAGCATGTGAGCATCGGCACCAGCCTGAAGGCCAAAAAGAACGGAAATGCTCCCCGGCGGAATTACTCGGCCCAGAAGCCCTACTTCGGGCTTGGATTGTTTCTCCTGGTTCTGGTCGTCTTTCAGATCTACTCCTGGTTGGGCCTGACCCAGATGGGCGGCCTGCTCTTTTTCGGTTTTCTGATCGGCCTGGTCATGCACCGCTCCAGGTTCTGCTTTGCGAACGCCTTCCGGGAACCGTTCATGACCGGCGACGGACGGATGATGCGGGCCGTGCTCATCAGCCTGATGGTCTACGCCCTGGGCAGCGCGGTCATCAAATGGAGCTATATCCAGCCCCCGGGAGCGGGCGTTTTTCATCCGGCCACTCTGGGCTCTCCGCTCGGCGGGCTGATATTCGGACTGGGCATGATCCTGGCCGGAGGGTGCGCCTCCGGAACCTTGTGGCGCGCCGGCGAGGGCCACCTCAAGCTGTGGGTCGCCCTGGTCGTTTTGGCCCTTAGCAATTCGGCAAGCTCCAGACTGTTAAGCCTGAGCGGGATCAGGGACTGGCTCGGACAGCCGGTTCTGCTGCCGGAGATCATCGCCTGGCAGCCGACCCTGGTCTTGTACTATCTGTTTTTCGGATTCTTTATTCTCCTTCTGCTCTGGAATGAACGAAACGAGAAGTTTGTGGTCTTCTAAACCAAAATTGGGAGAGATCGGATTCTGTTTTACTGTCCAGCATCATGAACAACAAAGATCGCATTTGCATATATAATGACAGTTCCCAATTTTGGTTTCCAGGAAATGGTTATTGATCACTATGAGTTTTAGTATGGTTAATGATATGATGCCGGCCTCTGTTGAAGAAGGACACGCTGCAAAAACAAAGAAGATTGGAAACATTGATCCCGAGACCGCGGCCGGTCTGCAGGAATGCTTTCTGATCCTCTCTCTTCTGTTTCGTTATCCTGAATCTGAACTGTATCAACGTCTTGAAGAGTATGCGCCTGATTTTGAACCTTTTTTTCAGGAGTATGCCGGCCAGGGGCTGGAATTGTTTCCTCTGGAGGATCTCCAGGCGGAATACATCCGGTTGTTTGTGAATAATCAGGGCTATGTGCCTGTGGTGCCCTATTGCTCCTACTACCTGGATCAAGGCAAGCTTCTGGGCGGCAAGACGCTGGAGAACATCAGAAAAATCTATGCAGGAACCGGATTCGTGCTGGAACAGGATCAGGGTGAACTCGAGGATCATTTGGGCGTTCTTCTTGAGTTCTGCGCTCGGATCCTCACGGATTTTTCCGGAAATGTTGCTCTTGACCCGGACCAGTCTTCGGCCCGGGTCAGGACGCTGTCTGAAATAGTCTCCAGATATTTGCTGCCGGTGAGCACTGAAATCAGTGAGTTGATAAAGGACCATGCCCGGTTCGATGTGTACCGGGTGGCCGGCGAGACCCTCAAGAATTTTCTGCAGGATCTCGACCATCATGTGGCCGGTTGACCAATAATCGAGGCGGCAAGACGCCGGATTTGCGGATTGTGAAAACCTGAAAGATACAGGAACTGAAAACATGGATTAATGAGCGCTATTCTGAGACAAAGTGTTTGGCCTTTCTTTTTTAACCTAATAAAAAATAGATATTTACGGGAGGAATGCATGGCGACCAGGCAAGTGAGAAAGCATTGACTGCCAGGTTGTGCGAAGAATGAAAACCTCGATGCATGACGACCGGAAGTATACATGGTGAGAGTATGAATGCTTTGAAAATGAATCGCAGGCGTTTCCTTGGAGTCAGCGGCGGGGCTCTGGCTGCGGCGACTTTCGGCTCCGGGCTGGGACAGCTGAGGGCGGCGGGCGAAAAGGAGGATCTGTCCAAGTTTCAAGCCAAGGGGAACAGGAAGTATATCCCCAGCAACTGTGCCATGTGCGTCAACAAATGCGGTATTATCTGCGAGGTTGTCGACGGCAAGCTGCACAAGATCAATCCCAACCCCGAACACATCAAGAGCAGAGGAATGCTCTGCGCCAAAGGCAATGCAGGCGCCTCCCTGCCCTACAGCCCGGATCGGCTGAAGAAGCCCCTGCTTCGGACCGGCAAACGGGGCGAAGGTAAGTGGAAGGAAATATCCTGGGAGGAGGCCTACAAGCATCTGGCCCAAAACCTGGCCAAGCTGAAACAGAAATACAAGAACCGTTCCAGTGTGGCCTTTGCCTCGACCGAGGGGCTGCAGGAGGAGTTCTTCTACTACCTGGTCAGCGGCTTCGGTTCGTTGAACACCGTTCGCCATCCCACCCTCTGCCTGTCCACCAATATCCAGGGCTGGAGCTCGGTGTACGGCGTGTATCCCGATGCGGATCTGCAGAACGCCGAGTTCGTGGTCATGATCGGCTCCGACCGGGCCCAGTCCTTTATCACTCCAGATTCCGTGGATTTTCAGCGCTTCAAGCCCAAGGGGCAGCAGCTGATCTATCTCGATCCCAGGTTCACCGAGACCGCGGCCAAGGCGGACAAGTGGTTTCCGGTCAAACCCAGGACCGACATGGCCTTCACCCTGGCCATGATCCAGGTGATCATTCAGGAGAAGCTCTACAACCAGGAGTTTATCGAGACCCATGTCCACGGGTTTGAGCAGTTCGGGGATCATATCCTCAAAAACGAGTACACCCCGGAGTGGGCCGAAACAAAATGCGAGATCCCGGCCGAGGAGATCCGCTGGACAGCCAGGCAGTTCGCCGCGCATGCGCCGAAAAGCGTGATCTATCCCGGCCGGCGCAGCTCGTTCTACGCCCATGAGGTCTATTTTCGGCAGACCTGCGCCATTTTGACCGCCATCTGCGGCTGCTGGGACGTAAGAGGGGGAATCGTCCCCAAATCATCGGTCCCCCTGTCCTCTCACACCCCGCTCTTTCCCTTTTTCTATGACGTCAAGGACAGGGTGGACAAGGAAGCCGTGGGCATCGTCAAGAAGGTGGTCCCTTCGGTCGTGGACTGCCCCCTGGTTGGAACCGGGCTTCCGGAGGATTCCTGCGCCTTTTTGAGTGAGCGCGACGGCAGCTGGATCACCTTCCGGGAGGCCGTTCTCCACGACGAACCCTACCCGGTCCGCGGCTTTATCTGTTTCAAGCAGAATCCGCTTCAGTCCGTGCCCAATACGGCCAAGACCCTGCAGATGATGGAAAAGATGGAGTTTATCTGCGTCATTGAGCAGCAGATGTCGGATACAGCCTGGTATGCTGATCTGGTCCTGCCCCACTCCACCTACCTGGAGAGCTGGGATCCCTGCCACGCTCTAAGCGGTATCTGGCCGGTGGTCGTAGCCAGGCAGCCGGTGATCGATCCCCTGTTCAAAACCAGGACCATGTTCGAGATCTCCGGGGGGATTCTCAAAGAGATGCTTAAGATTCCGGAGCTCTGGGACGACGTGGAGCCGGAAGCGGTCGAGGATTTCAAGAAAACGGTCCTGGAAGAAATCCTGGAGAAGCCCATCCAGAAGTACATGGAGCATCAGCTCTCGGAATACCCGGGCGGATATGAGCGGATTCTAAAAAAGGGGGTGCTCGTGCCCTCTCAAAAGCCCAATTACGGCAAGACCAGGCAGAACGGCTTCCGGTTCAAGACCAAGACCGGGAAGATAGAGCTTTTTAACGAACGTTTTCATGAAAGGGGCCTGGATGCCATGCCTGCCTACTGCGAGCCGCTCCGTCCGCAAAAGGAAGGGGAGTACCGGTTTCTGGTGGGCCGGACCGCCTGGCATACCCACTCCAGCACCCAGAACATCCCCCACCTCTGGGAGATCATGAAGGAGAACGCGGTCTGGATCAATACGGCCGAGGCCGCCAAGCTGGGCATCAAAGACGGCGAATACTGCCAGGTGAAAAGCAAAGTGGGTCAACAGACATTAAAGGCCTATGTCACGGAGAAGATCCGGCCGGATGCGGTCTACTACGTCAACGGCTGGGGCCGGTTGAGCCCGGGGATGTCCCTGGTCTACAAGAAAGGCGGTTCCGAAGCCGAGATACTTGAGGACACCATGGATTCCATCTCCGGCAGTGCAGCCATGCATGAGACCTATGTGACCATTGAAAAGACCTGATATCCGATTTTCCCCGGCGGACTGCAGTCCGCCGGGGAAAATCGGATATGAAGTCAATATGAAATACAACAAGGCGAAGAATTATGTCAGAGAAACGCTACGCCATCGTTCTGGATACCAGGAGGTGCCTGAATTGCAGGGCCTGTACCGTGGCCTGCAAGTTTGAAAACGATGTTTCGGTGGAGGACGGGGCCTACCGCCTCTGGGTCGCCGAGATGCCGCTAAAGGGCCGGTTTCCGCATCTGCACCAGGAGTTTCAGCCTTCCCAGTGCCAGCACTGCGAAAACGCGCCCTGCGAAAAGGTCTGCCCGACCAGGGCCACCTTCACCACCGAGTCCGGAACGGTCCTCGTGGATTATGACAAGTGCATCCTGTGCAAGGCCTGCATGCTGGCCTGCCCCTATGACGCCAGGTTCGTCAGCCTGGAGCACAAGGCCGTGGAGAAGTGCACCATGTGCATTCACCGCCTCCAGGAGGGGCGGGAGCCGGCCTGCGTGGAGACCTGCCCGACCAAGGTCAGGGTCTTCGGCGATCTGAACGACCCGGGCAGCGAGGTCAGCAGGCTGTTGGGGTCCTCGAACTGGTTCCGGCTGAAGCCGGAGAAGAACACCCGGCCCAGACTGTACTACCTGATCTGAGTCAACGCTGCCGCGGGCAGCGTTGACATGTCTACTACTAAGAACTCATTCTGGTTTATTCCATATCAAACATAGATGAAAGCGGCCGGTTGAATCAAAATAAAACGACCATGTTGAATATACTTTGTTTCGGAGGTTGAAGAACCATGTTCAGAGAACAATTGCAAAGTGTCTACGAGGTGAACAGGAATCAATCCCGGGACGTGCCCAGTCTTCCCTTTATCGTTCTGGGAGGGGCCTTCCTGATTCTCGGGCTGACCGGAGTCCTGCTCGTCCTGTTCAAGGGCCACGAGGCGGTCTACGGCGTCAGCCGCGAAGTTCCCTGGGGACTGCTCATCGCCACCTATGCCTATCTGGCCATCACCTCTACCGGTCTGGCCTTTATCGGAGGGCTGGGACACGCCTTTGGCTATGAGAAATTCGCCAAACTCAACAAACGCATCGTGGTCCTGGCCTTTGTCACCCTGCTGGCGGCCTTCACCCAGATCGGGATGGAACTCGGACATCCGTTCCGGTTGATGTACCTCTTCCTCCTGTCCCCGCATTTCGAGGCCCCGATTGTCTGGATGGGGTTGTTCTACTCCATTGAACTGGTTATCCTGGGGGCCGAACTGTACTTCATCTTCCGTCCCGGGACGGTCAGCCACCGGATGACGGCCCTGCTCGGCTTCATGGCCCTGCTCGTGGGCGTCATCGCCACCGGCAATCTGGGCTTCGTCTTCGGCTCCATCACCGCCCGGCCGTTCTACCATGGGATCTACTTTCCGGTGTATTTGGTCATCTCCGGGATAGCCGCCGGGGCCGCCCTGCTGCTGGTGATCAACAACATCGTCTACAAGATCCGGATCAAGGAATCGCTTCAGGATTCCATGCAGGCCCTGGGAAAGCTTCTGGGCCTGGGAATCGGGGCCATGATCTTCCTCACGTTCTGGAAGCTGGCCTCGTCGCTGTACAGTGAGCCGGAAGAAATGAGCCAGGCCGCTCTGGCCCTGATTTCCGGTCCCCTGGCTCTACATTTCTGGATCGGAGAGGTGGGACTGGCCCTGGTGCTGCCCCTGCTCCTGATCGTTTTCTGCAGGGCCAAAAACACCAGGCTTCTGGGTCTGGCCGGATTGACCTACATGGTCGGCTTGTTTTTTACCCGTTATAACTTTATCGTGGCCGGACAACTCCCGCCGATGCGGCAGGGATTCGAGGGCTCCGGCGTTGACACGGTCAACGGACTGGTCCAATATGCCCCCAGTCCTGTGGAGTGGATGATCTTCGCCCTCGGGCTCGGTCTTTTCTTTTTCCTCTATTTTCTGGCCGAGCGCTATCTTGATCTTGAAACATGAACCGGCATGAAGGAAATGGTGAACAGTGGCCTTTTTAACGAGATTGATCTTGATTTTTGGGTGCCTCTTATTTACGCTAGCGCTTACTCCGGCCTGGTCCTATACCCCGGGGGCAAAGGCCCCTGATTTCGAACTGACCACCCTGGCAGGAGAGACCGTGACCCTTGATCAGTATCGCGGCCGGAAGGCGGTGCTTCTTTTATTCTGGACCACCTGGTGCCCCTACTGCAAAGACGAGCTGCTGGATATCGATGAATTTCTGGACGGGTATGAGAAAGAAGCCCTGGCGGTTCTGGGGATCAACAGCGGCTGGCGGGACTCGGTCTCCAGGACGAAGCGTTTTCAGGAACAATACGGCCTGGGTATTCCTCTGGCCTTCGATCATGGGCATGAGGTCAGCCGGCGCTACAACGTCCGCGGCGTCCCGACCATTCTGGCCGTGGACAGGCAAGGAGTCGTCGCTTTTTCCGGTCACAGGCTGTCGAAGCGCCTGGCCGTCGTACTGCATACACTGACATCCAGTCAACCGGATTCATAAGGGACAGCTTCCCCGGCATACAGGACATGGCAAATCAATCCGCAAATGGGCATTTCAATCCGGTTGAGGAATTTCAGACCTTGAAGCTCAAGGAGCTCATCTACGAGATCGTCAAGTGCTGTGAGGACAGAAGGATCTATGAAAACCAGAAATTCGGCATACCCTATGCAGCGGTGCAGTGCCTGCTGTTGTTTCGAGACGAGCGTTATCTGACCGTCAAGACCATCGCCCTGCGTCTGGAGGTGGCCAAAAGCAGGGTCACGAAACTGATCAACGGCCTGATCGCAAAGGGCCTGGTCAAACGCATCGATGACCCGCAGGACTCCCGGGTCAAACTCATCAGCCTGACTCCGGCCGGCAGGGAAAAGGTCCGGGAGATCGAATCCTTCCATTTCCAGCTTCACAACAGGCTCCTGCTGCGGATCCATCCCCATGAACGGGAGGGACTGCTGGCCTGTCTGGAAAATCTGAAATACTACATGGATAGCGTCAAACAGGAACTTATAGAAGGGTAAAAAGACAGGCGCCCTTCCCCTCGATTCGCAGCTGACGCCTGTCTTTTTTGAAAAAATTGTGCAAGAGTGGATTACATCACCAGGTATCTGTCGCATTCCTCGATCATTTCCGCATTCCTGGCCTGGGTCACAAATTCCTTGAAGCCGACACCGGGCACTTCTTTCCCTTCCAGGCCATTGGTCCGGAAGCTGACGTCACAGACAAAGAGCTTGCCCAGCCCCACCAGATTCTTGAACCGCTCCTCCTGGGTCAGGAGCACGCTTTTGCCGGTGAAGAAGATCCTGAGGTCCACATCTTTGTCCGCGGCAGCACTGGCCAGGCCGATAACATAGTCGAGATGCTTATCCGAGGTCACGCAAAGTCCTAAGGTTCGAGACATGGAAATCTCCTCTTATACTTACGCTCGTCATACAAAGCGTTGCTAACAAAAAATTATATGGATACAACGTGATGACAGTATAGGCTTTAAAAAAAAGTTTTTGAATTTATGCCAGATAACCATCTCTTATTCTTTGTCTTAACAATCGAAAATCCAAAATCCAAAATCTAAAATTATATATCACCACCAGGAGATCACCTTGTCCGCAGCAAAGATGTCCTCCACGAGCTGATCCCAGTCGACATCGCCGGAATAGAGACGCACCCGCTTCTCTTCGGGCTCGGCCACAAGTTCGAATAGCTCTGTCGTGGTTTGATCGGGCTCTGTTCGAAGAATATGCAAGGTATGCATTGACAACTCCTTATCTCTTCTACAATCTTACACTGTAAGACTGCGGTTAGCTCTAGCCTTTTGTCAGGCTTTCAAGGCCGTTCCCAGTACATAGGGCAGTGCCAAAACCGCTTTATGTATATCCGGTTAGAGCCGAGAGACGTTTCGTCCGCAGGCTCGAACTGGATATCAAAATGGGATTACGATATCGCTTTCCTTGATCTTGTCTCCGATCTCAGCCTGGTTCGCCGGCTGAAACCCGTACTTGTCCACATTGACCTGATTGTTGGAAAAGCGCAGCCCTTCCATCTCATCCAAAAACTCCATGTTTTCGGAATAGGCCTCATCCATGCTCCCGATTTCATGATCCAGGACAACCATCGACACTTCGGCCATTTCCAACAGGGCCCCCAGGCTGGTCCGCAAAGCCTCGTACTGCCGGTCCGGGTCTTTGACCAGAACGATAATTTTTTTCATATGATACCTCAACTTGTCTAAAAAAATGGCACCTGTTTACAAATGCAGCCCCTTTTGCTTCATTTAAAAAAAGAAGTTCAAATGATTTTTCCGGGAAGACGCCAGACGTCTTTCCGGAAAAATCATTTGATTCGGATGAAGTAGTGTGTCCGGCCTCCGTCTTTATCCACCATGCCCAGAAATTCGGCATTTCCCTTGTTGCAGTAATCAGGTATGTCGTTCTTCGACCCGGGGTCGGTCCCGATGATCTCGAGGGTTTGACCGGGTGCCATCCCTTTCATGGTCTTTTTGGCCTTGAGAAGGGGCATGGGACAGCTCAGGCCGGAGGTATCCAACACGTGCTCCGCTTTGATGGTTTCCATATCCATGGGATGCTCCTTTTTTACTGATCCAGGGTGCGGTTTCCCGGGAAAGACTTTGCCGGACAAGGCGTCTGTCTTGCCGGGAAAACCAGACCCGGTCACTATGGCTATAGTGTTACATGAAAAAACACCTTATTTAAAGGGATGCAAGCAATTTTAACCAAGTTTAATGTTAACACTATGAACAAATAGAGTCAAATAAAAAACAGGTAAAGACTCGAATAAAATAGCCTCCGTTTGGTCATTCGTGCCCGGAGGATCCTCAAGATTTCGGCAGGACTTCCTTCTTGAACCCGACCTTCTGCAGGAAGGTGATCATCGGACACCAGTCGCTAAAGGCCGACTGAAGCAGATTGGCCCCGACAAAAGCGGTGAACAGCAGCCACCACGGGGAGTGCCCCACGGCGAGCAGCACGCTTGCCAGGACAAAAAAGCCGGCGATGCCTCGTAACAATCGATTGATACCCATACGTTTCTCCTTATGTTTTTACATTGCCTCTTGAAACTTCGGCCCTAGAACGAATAGCGGAGGCCGAGATACCAGTTGCTGTTGTTTTCAAACTGACCGAAGAAAGTCTGGTCCTCTTTTCCCATGAACAGGTTGCCTCCGGTGACCACGGTCCAGGCGTCGCTTAGCTCATAGCTGGCTTTGGGCCGGAAATAGACGTCCTGGTCGGAAGGCGAGTAAAAGGTAAACAGGGACAGGGTCAAATCCTGGTTCAGGAGCAGCTTGGTCAGCCGCAGGGTCAGGAGGTGGCGGTTTTCGTCCCTGGCCTCGGACCCGGGGGGAAGGGCCTCCCTGTATTCATTGTAGTCCTGGAGGCGCTCCAGGTAATACTGGATGGAGCCGGTGAACTCGGTGGCCAGTTCCTGTTCATAGCCGATCAAAAGGTGCAGTTCGCTGTTGTTCAGGAACGGGTCGTCTCCAGCCCGGTCTTCCCGGGAATCATAGAAGCCGAACTCGATGTTCCCGATCCCCGGCCCGATTGTCCCCTGGAGGCTGGCCCCGTAAACATTGAGCTTTGGGAACAGAAATTTTCCAGAGTCCGGGTCCTGTCCGGCCGGGCTCTTCCAATATCCGGAATAGGCGTACAGGGCCAGTTCGTAGCCAGAGATATTCCGGTACATCCGCAGTGCGATTTCGTCGTCGTCGAACCAGTCGTCCGGTTCTTTGGTCTGTATCTGATTGTCTTCCCCGGCGATTCTCCCCAGGGCAGGGTTCCAGTAGCTGAGGCGTTCGCCGTCCACGAAGCGGTCCGGATCGAATTTGGGTGTATAGACCAGGTTCAGATTGAAAAGGTCGTTGAACCAGCCCAGCCTGACGGCATCGCCCGGGGCCTTGAGGTACTCCACATCCCTGCCGCTCAGAAAGGACACCCAGTCCTTGGGAAAGAGGTCGTTGATGAAGAGCAGGTCACCTGTGCCCCAGGACAAAACCTGCCTTCCGGCCCGGATGTCCACTGACGGCAGCGGGGAAAAGGTGTAACGGGCCCGGCGGAGATCGAATGCAGCCTCCTCTGTGATGCCGTCCAGAACGATGTCCGCCGTCAGGTCAAAGCTGCCTGCGTCCCAGAACTTCTCGGTCTCCAGCTGCAAACGGGTTTCTCCCAGGGTGGCCTCCTTGGACTGGACTGGATCCGACTGCAGTCTCGGCCCGAGACGACCCTCTAGAAAGCCGTGCAGGGGAAGCCCGAACAGCTCGGACCAATCGGATGCCTGCCCGCCGGTTTTCTGCCCGGAAGCCCGGTCTTCATCCGGGGACAACCCGGACGGCAGGGCGGGCTCCCGGCCGTTCCCGCCTTCCAGGCCCGCGGGCAGGCCTGGTTCTTCCCGGGTATCCCGGGCCGGCTCTCCGGAATCAGCCGAATCACCGAGACCGGCGGGCAATTCGGGTTCCCGGGTTCTGTCTGCTTCAAAAGACCCCAGACCCTCCGGCAGGGCCGGTTCTTCGGCCCGGACGAAAAGACCGCAGCCGATCACAAGAAACATGATCAGCAAGAAAACAGATCCTGGTTTCATCATCGCAGGTATTTCCTGGGGGCCCGGCGGAGATAGCGTTCGGTGAAGATATCGTCCGGCAGGCCATTATTATATGACACATCGCTGAACTCCAGCACGGTATGTCCGCCGCTTTCCAGGTCGCTCATCTTCTGCTTGGTGATGGTGGTCTTTCCCTGGATCTCTTTTACCTCGAGGACGCTCATCTCCCGGTACTTTGTACCGTTGCGAAAGTATTCGGCCTTGACCGGAAGGAAGGTGGACTTGTGGACATACGTGATGTAGTGCTCGAACTCCACCATGTCAGGCTTCTTCGGTGTGTTTTTGAGAACATAGTAGTTGTCCGTGGTCTCGGCCAGTTCGTGCCTGTCTTCATCGATACCCCGGCCGGAGACGTCTTCGTAAAAGAAATGGGAACCCACGAAGCTGGTCCGTTCATCCGAGGCGGCAATGCGTTTGGTGACATCCAGGGCCGGCAGGTAGAGCCAGCGGTCGTCATCTTGGCCGACATGCTTCCAGACCATGAACACGGTCCCCCGTTCATCCGAAGGCCGGTGAAAGTAGACGTAGAAACGCTGCCCCCGATCCTTATCATCCATGTTCTTGCGCAGGATGGTCAGGGTCTTGTTCCGGGTCCTGCCCTGGGCGTCGTTGATGGTCATTTCCACCCTGGCCTTGCCGTCATCTCCCTGGTAGTAGGCCATGTGATTGGCCCTGGCCACGATTTCCTCCACATCCGGTTCGGCGGCCCAGGCCGGATGTGTTGTGAAAACAAAGAAAACAAGAATGAATAATAGTCGTGAATACGATGTTGGCATCATAAAAACCCTCCTTTTAAATTTTATCTGCAGACAGATAAAATTTACTCAAATTTCATACTAATTGTAGCATACAATGAGCTCTGAATTATGTCCGACTCCGTCCTCTGTCATCCGATCCTTTTGAAACTTTATCAAAGAAAAGGATAATCATTCTTTGTTTCAAAAATCAAAATTGGATCAGTATAATGACTCCGCCCACAGACCACGGTCCTCTTACCTCTAACTTCTTTCCTCCGTCTTTTTCCAATTCCAGCATCCCAGCATTCCAGCATACCAGCATCCCCCGCATTCATCCCCTCATCCCTCCTCTTTCCAGCAAGCCGCCCGTCTGGACATGAATGCGCAGAAGAGAAACAACAGCGGCAGAGCCCCCAGGCTGACCCAGGTCCAGGTGGTCCAGCCGGCCCGCAGGAACTGCTGGATATTGATCAGGACCAGGGCCAGGGCGGCCAGGCCGCTGATGAAGCAGGTTCCGCCTTTGCACAGCAGGGACAGGCCCCTGGTCCGGGGAAAGAGCAGG
>JAIPDR010000098.1 GCA_021737615.1 Desulfohalobiaceae bacterium
AGTGACCTCCGCAGAGGGTCAGGGTCCTTTTCCCCCAAGACTCTGACTACTTTTCTGTCTGCTGAGAGTATCCTCTGCCCCACTTCAGTCTCCTTGTCCAGCCTCCCCCGGCAGACCGCCAGGTAGTATTTCAAGACCTCCCCCTGCCGCTGGAGCTGCAGATATCTTTTGGCGGCCTCAGGCCGGAGGGCGGCCAGGACCAGGCCGCTGGTCGGTCTGTCCAGCCGGTTCAAAAGCCGGGCGGCCCTGCTTGAAAGCAAAACTTCCAGCCCCTGTTCCAGGCTGGCTTCAAATCTGCTGCCCAAAATGGCCGTGTGCAGCCCGGGTGGTTTATACAGAGCCGCATACCCGGACGTTTCCTTAATGATCCGCACACCAGGCCAATCTTCAAGCGCAAAACCGGATCGGCTTGGATCATTACCGGCAACCAGAGAAATTTCCTGCCCCCGGCTGACCATGAATCCTTTCTCCTGTGGTCTGCCGTTTACCTCAACCCGGTAATTTTCCCAGATTCTCCTCCGACCTCTCCGGCCGACACCGGGTATAAGCAGTTCAAGGGTCTGATCCAGCCTCCTTCCCTGGTAAGACTCCGGAACAATCAACTTCTTTGATTTCAATGTTCGATCCCCAGGGCCTTGAGCTTGCGGTGCAAATAACTCCTTTCCAAGCCCACCGCCTCTGCCAATTTAGAAACATTACCCTGAAATTCGTTTATCTTCCTGGCCAGAAAGCGACGCTCGAATTCAGCCCGGGCCGCTTTAAAATCAGTCTCCTTATCCCTGGCCTGCCCTTCTTCTCTTTGTAAATCCCGGGCCTGTTTCCCGGAACTCTTGAATTCAGGGGGTAGCTGAGCCGGGGTCAGCTCCTGCCCGGAATACATAATGAGCATTCTTTCGGCGAAGTTTTTCAGTTCCCTGACGTTTCCGGGCCAGAGGTGTTGTTGCAACAGCAGGAGAGCTTCTTTGGAAAATACGATGGGCTGATAGCCGTGCTCCTGGTGAAAGGAGCGCACGATCTGCTCAAGCAGCAAAGGAATGTCTTCGGCCCGTTCCCTCAGACTGGGGACATGGAGGGGAAAGACATTCAAACGGTAGAAGAGATCCTCCCGGAAGCGGCCTTCCCTGATCTCATTGATCAGGTCCTTGTTTGAGGCCGCTATAACCCGGACATCGACGTTGATGCTTTTCTTCCCGCCGACTTTTTCAAATGTCTGCTCCTGGAGGATACGCAGGATCTTGGCCTGTGTTTTCAGGCTCATGTCCCCTATCTCATCCAGAAAAAGGGTGCCTTTGTGCGCGAGTTCGAATTTACCCACGTGGGGTTTGTCTGCTCCGGTAAAGGCCCCTTTTTCATGGCCGAAGAGCTCGCTCTCGATCAATTCCTCAGGAATTGCCGCGCAATTGACCGCAATCATCGGTTTTTTATTCCGAAAGCTCTTCTTGTGCAGGCTGCGGGCCACGATTTCCTTTCCGGTTCCATTGCCGCCGGTGATCAGAACCCAGGCCTCGGTCGGGGCGACTTTGTCAATCTGGTCCCGCAAGTCCCGAACCGGCCGGGTTTCACCGGTCAATTCCTGAACAACATCGAGCTTCACCCTGGAACGCAGATCCCGGTTTTCGATCTGGAGCTTTCGAAACTCCAGGGCCTTGTTGGCCGTGACTACCACCTTTTCCAGGGACAGGGGCTTTTCGATAAAATCAAAGGCCCCTTTCTTGATGGATTGAACCGCGGTCTGGATATTCCCGTGTCCGGAAATCATGATCACCGGCAATTCACTGTATTCCTTTTGGACCGCGTCCAAGATCTCCAGTCCGTCTCTGCCCGGAAGCCAGATGTCCAAAAAGACCAAATCCGGCTCCTGCTTATGCAGATAAGCAAGAGCCTGTTCCCCATCCTCTGCCGGAACTACCCGGCAGCCTTCGTCTTCTAAAATGCCCGTCAGAGAAAGTCTGATGTCTTCTTCGTCATCGACGACTAGAATATTCGGTTTCATGACTCAAGTCCTGTTCTTTTGGTCTGCATACATTGAGTTCCACAAGAGAGTTGAAAACATGCCCCTTCAAAAGATGATTCCGGCTGAGTCTCGGCATAAAATGCAAGTTCATTCCTGTCAAATCCCATTTTCCGGTTTGTGGCTAAGACCGTATTCTCTGCATGCAAGGGCGGACCCGATCAGACCGGCAGCTCTATGGTGAAGACACTGCCCCGTGGCTGGTTCTTTCGGACCCGGACATAGCCCCGGTGGTCACTGACAATGGATTTAACGATGGTCAGTCCCAGGCCGGTGTTGCCCTTTTTCTTGGAAAAATACGGTTCAAAAAGTTGAAAACTCTCATCTTCGTCAAGCCCTGGTCCATTGTCCATGAATTCCACTTTGACCCATCCGGTATCCTGTTCAAAATCGACACGGGTCGTAACTCTGGGCTCAGGAGTTCCATCCAGCACTTCCGAGGCATTGGTCAGAATATTGATGAAGACCTGTTTCATGGCTGAACGGTCGAATTTGAAACCCGGCAGGGCTTGACTGTTCTCCAGCCGCCAGTCGATTTGGGCATGACTGTTTTGAAAAAGGGCGATGACTTCATCCAACAAGGGTTCGAGATGATTGTATTCCGGGATGACTTCCGGGAGTCTGGCAAACCTGGAAAACTCCTGGACCATCTGCTGCAGGTGCTCTACCTGTCTGACGATAAGATTCGTGCATTCAACAAAACTCTTGTCCTGAAAATCCTTCCCGAACTTGCGCTCCAGGCGTTGGGCCGAAAGCTTGATCGGGGTCAAGGGGTTTTTTATTTCGTGGGCGATCCTCTTGGCTACCTCCCTCCAGGCGGCCATGCGCTGCATCTTGTCCAGCTCCGTGACATCTTCAAAGACAAAAAGCATCCCGATGTCCTCACCCTGCCCTCCCCTGAGCCCGACCGCGTTGACCACGATTTTGGCTTCCTCCTGTCCCAGACGCAGGTCGAGCTGGCGCTGCCAGTGAGTATTCGGGGCCTCTTTAAGCCTGTCCAGGGCCGGCCGCAGGAGGTTGCCGTACTTTTCCGGAAGCAGATCCAAAGGGTTGCGGCCGATCAAGGTTCCGGTGTCGGCCTTCAGGATGTCCTCGGCCGCTTTGTTGACGGTACTGATCGTTTTGTCCTGGTCCAGTGAAATAACCCCGGAGGTGATGGTATTGAGCACCGCTTCCATGTACTCCCGCCGCTGTTCCAGTTCGAGATTCCGATCCGCCAGGTCCTGATTGGCCCTGTTCAAACCCTGCCGGCTCTTTTCCAGATCTTCAACCATGGCATTGAACAGCTGAACCAGGACTCCGAGTTCATCCCCGGAGTTGTCTTCCAGCCGCACACCAAGATCGCCGTGGGCAATACGCTGGGTCCCCAGAGAGAGGGCCTGGATCGGAGCCGATATCTCTTTGGCCAGCCGAAATCCGAACCACATAGCCCCGAAAATGATCAACAGGGTCATGGATCCCAGGATGAGATAAAAGGCAATCTTCAAAGGCTGCTTCAGGGTTTTTATCTTTTTATACTCTTTCACCCCTTGAGCTATTTGATTCATTTTCAGAAGCAGCCCCTGATCAAAGGAATTTCCAAGAACGAGAAAACCGGTTTCGGCTTTGTCAACGGGCACAATCCCGACAACAAGATCCTGATTGTCACCTTTAAGCAAAGTGGACCAATATCTGGGTTTGGCTCTCAGCCCTGACCAGTCGATGTTTTCCTTAATTTCAAGCCAGTCGTCCTCCCATTCAGCCGCGGCATACCAGTTCTGTTCCTGTAAAGTCGGAGACAAAACCCCGATCAGGGTAAGGCCATACTCCAAAGCCTTGTCCTGCAGGAAGCGATCCATCCCCTTGGCCCCCCAGAGAAGCTCCTTCCCCCGGATCTGCTCGACGATGAATGTTCCCTGCTTTTCGAGTTCTTCCCGGGACAGGGAGTAAAATGACTGACCGATCTCCAGGGACTGCTCCAAGGAACTCTCGATCTTGCCCCGGAACCAGTAATCGACTGAAGTCTGCACAAATTTGACCGCCACCAGGAACATGAGGATAGTGGGGATCAAGGACAGAGAGATAAAGGCCAGGACCAGTTTTGATCGCAGGCCGGACCCTCTGACCTTGCGTTTCCTGTCCAGGAAAAGTTTGACCCCGTTGCGGATCACCAGAAAGAGAATGACCAGGAGCAGGATCAGGTTGAGATTGAAGACCGCGAGGAAGAGATAAGAATTGACTCCGAAAAACTTCAGCTCTATCCAGCTGACCAGAACGATGACCAGAAAAGCTAAAAGAGCCAGCAGCAATTCGATCCGGCGGGGTTTGTTCCTGCTTGAAGCAGAGCTGTGGGCCTGGATCAAATCGCGGGCCGAAGAAGAAGGATATGCTGTGTCTCCAGGTCCGAAATGATCTCCCTGGTTCTGGTTTTCGCTCTGAGACGTCTGATAGCCTGTTTCGGACATTAAGTATTCAATATGTAAATTTCATTTTGTATTTCTTATTCTTGAGGACGTGACCGGACCAGAAAAACATTGCGGTTCTCAACCAGGCCGGAAAGTCGTCACGCGTTAACCTGATCTCAAGCTCCAGGACATATTCCTGTCCCTGAACCAGGGACTCCCAGTCGCCAAGAGTTACAGCCAGCTCCCCGAGATTGCTTTGTAGAAGAGATTGAAGCTCCTTGTTTTGCATGCTCTGCTTGCCCTTGAGATCCGTTAAAATATATTCCTGGGACAAGGTGTCGGCTTTTAATTCAAAGGAGGCCTCCTTCTGCGAGACCAGCTTGTCAGGCCAGAAAGAAACCATTCGCAATAATGAAGCCTTGCAGATCAGTTTCAGGGGGACTCCATCCTCAAGCAACTCCTGAAACTCATCAAATTCCTGCGGTGAAAACCCGAAATGGAGTTGGAGCTTATGGTCTCTGTTGTCCAGGGCCAGTTTTTTCAATTCAATGGTCTGGGCCTGAATAACTCCGGTCAGCGTGAACATCAGGAGTATACAGAAGGCTGTACTGAGAATTGAGGTCTTCTTTTTCATCTGTTATTCTCAAGTGTTGTTCTCAAGCAAAGGTCTCTGCGTTCGAGCTTGTTGTATTCAAAATTTAATATTTGCAAATTTCTGCTAAATTAGTCAAGTTGATTTCGGTTTTCGTCCTGTTTATCGGAAATCGCTAACTAGAGACCTGTCTTTATCCTTGAACCCGGATTTTCCGGCAAAGTCCCAAGGAAAGCCGAATACACCGCCCAACATGCCCAAAAAAATAAAGTTTATCTGGATAGGAAAACTGAAAAAAAGTTATTGGCAAGCGGCTGTTGACAGCTATCTCAAGAAACTATCCAAATACTACGCCATACAGGAAGTGTGCCTCAAGGACGCGCCTGGCAGTTTTTCTGCGGAAAAAAGGCTTGAGGTCGAAGGGGAAGCCATCCAAAAAAAGGTAACCACCGGAGATCGTTTGATCTCTCTGGACAGCAAAGGCAAACAATTCACCTCGGTCTCGTTTGCCCGATGTCTTCAGCGTTGGCATCAAGATCCGGCTCTCCAGCCCTGTTTCATCATTGGAGGATCGTTCGGTCTGTCCGCGGGACTCAAAGAGAAGAGCCATCTCCTTCTGAGCTTCGGGTCTTTGACCCTGCCCCATGAACTGGCCAGAGTCATTCTTTTGGAGCAGTTGTACAGGGCCGCAACTATTTTGTCCAACCACCCCTATCATCATTGACCGCTTTATAGGCTGCGTCTCACCGGGCGGCCAAACCGCGTCCTGTTGGCCGTAAGTGAGTGTTTCACTTCGACTAACGCTGGAGCGTCTCTTTGTCTTCATCAGGGCTTTTTCAGATTGTCTGATTGTAAAGCTCAGAACTCACAGCGCCTTAGGCAGAACTTAAAACCACCCATTGTTTAATATATTGAAATAATGATTTAAATTTAATCTGGACAAGATCTCTTTTTTCTTGATACAAAGAAAGCCTTTCAAAGGAGGAAATACAATGTCACGGCATAAAAAGATCGAACGCAAAAAGGAACTGGACCGCAGGCGCAAGCGGAAAGAAAAAAGAGAAAAGCAGAGAATAAAGGAAGCCAAGACTGAAGCAAGGAAAGGGTGAGGCATTGACTTTGCGCTTGGACTGCTTATCTATGTTTCCGGTCAAGGGGAACACCTCCCCTGAAAATTCCCACTAAAATTCTCCCAAAAGTCGTTGAGGAGGAGATAAATGCCTATATACGAATATTCTTGCTCGAATTGTTCTCATGTCTTTGAAGAATGGCAAAAGGGTTTTGAGGACAGAGAGGCGGAATGCCCGGAGTGCGGAATGGCTTCCAAGAGATTGATATCCAGCACGGCCTTTATACTGAAAGGTTCCGGCTGGTATGTTACCGACTATGCCGACAGCAACAAGAAAAACTGTGGTCAGGAAGCCGACCAGGGCACGGCCAAATCCAACGGCGAGCAGAAAGTTGAAAAAGACAACGGGTCCCCATCAAATGGCAATGGGACCAATAAAAAAGACCAGGCTGCCGCGGAAAGCATTCCATCCGGCAAGCAGACAAGCGGTCCAAGTGAGCCAAAAGCCAAAACCGAGACTCACTAACGGTCAGACCGGCCAATCCATGCCCAGACTCCGAGCGGCGGTTCGCTTTTAACGCTCAGCCAACTAATGAAAAATGATTGAACGTTACACCCGGGAAGAGATGGGCCGGATCTGGAGCCTGGAGAACAGGTTCAGGGCTTGGCTGGAAGTGGAGATGGCCGTCTGTGAGGCTTGGTTCCAAATCGGGCGCATTCCCCAAGCCGAGATGGAACAGATCCGGGCCAAAGCCGACTTCGATCTCCGCCGCCTGCTGGCCATTGAAGAACAGACCAGACACGATGTCATCGCCTTTTTGACGGCGGTCGAAGAAAAGGTAGGTCCTGCTTCCAGATTCATCCATCTCGGTTGTACTTCATCCGATATCACGGATACAGCCAACGGCCTTCTCTTCAAACAGGCCGGCAGGCTTATCACTCCGGGGCTCGACCGGCTCCTGGCCTGCCTGAAGGACTTGGCTTTCAGACATAAGGGCAGATTGATCATGGGCCGGACCCATGGGGTTCATGCCGAACCCACGAGCTTCGGTCTCAAGATGGCCGGATTTTATGCTGAATTTCAAAGACACAGGCATCGCTTTGTACAAGCCCTGGAGGATGTCCTTGTAGGGAAAATATCCGGAGCGGTCGGAACCTATGCCCACCTGCAGCCGGAAGTGGAAAGAATCGCCTGTTCCATCCTGGGACTGCAGCCTGATCCCATCTCCACCCAAATAATTCAAAGGGACCGGCACGCCTATTATTTTCAGGCTCTGGCACTGATTGCCGGAGGCATCGAACGGTTGTCCACTGAGCTCAGACACCTGCAGCGAACAGAGGTCCTGGAGGTTGAGGAAGGCTTTCGCAAAGGACAGAAGGGTTCCTCGGCCATGCCCCACAAAAAGAATCCCATTTCTGCTGAAAACATGTGCGGCCTGGCCAGACTGGTCAGGAGCAATTCCCTGGCGGCCATGGAGAATATGCCTCTGTGGCATGAACGGGACATAAGCCATTCTTCGGTGGAACGGGTAATCATGCCTGATTCCACGATCCTGATCGACTACATGCTCCACCGCATGTCTTCTGTCCTTGACGACCTCCAGATCAAGCCCGAGAACATGAAACACAATCTGCAGAGTTCCTATAATCTGTACTTTTCGCAACGTGTGCTCCTTTCTCTGGTGGAGGCCGGACTTACCAGGCAGAAAGCTTATGAACTGGTTCAGAGCCTGGCCATGCGTGCCTGGGACGAAAAGACCCCTTTTGATTTGCTGGTCAAAGAGAGCCGGGAGATAGAGCAGTATTTAGCCCCTTCAGCCCTGGACGAGATATTCGACCCCGGATACTACTTGGAACACGAAGACCTGATTTTCAACAGGGTCTTTGCGGAGGAAACGTGAACTATAAATCGCGACTGGCCGAACTTCTTCTGCAAAAATCCTATGTCCGGGGCGAAGTTACCCTGACCTCCGGACAGAAAAGCGATTACTATTTCGACTGTAAACAGACTGCCCTGGACGCCGAAGGTGGGTATCTTTTGGGCAAATGCCTCCTTCAGCTTCTCAAGCCGGAAATTCAAGGCGTGGGCGGGATGACCCTGGGGGCGGATCCCCTGGTGAGCTCCGTCAGCGTCCTATCTTTTGAAGAGGGCCGGTCTCTGCCCGGGTTTATTGTCCGGAAAAAGGCCAAGGGGCATGGCACGAACCAATATCTCGAAGGCCTGGCCAATTTTTCAGAAGGGGCCAGAGTGGCTGTACTCGAAGACGTGGTCACCACCGGGGGCAGCCTGCTAACCGCCTGCCGCAGAACAAGGGAGGCCGGGCTTCTGATTTCCCAGATCGTGTGTGTCCTTGACCGCGAACAAGGCGGGAAAGAGCTGCTTCGAGGACACGGCTACGACCTGGAAGCCCTCTTCACCAAAAATGAGCTCCTGGCCTATCAATAAAGGTAAATGCTTTGAGCTTGATCGAGAATCCTTCGTTTAAAGGAAGTTACATGGGAAATTTTTTTGTATATCTTCCGATTCATCACATTGACAAAGACCGTTTGTACATAGATTGGTTTCTCAGGGAAAACATTCATCCGGAACTGGCCCTTGACGCCATGTCACTGGACCAACTTGATCTGGACTGGCATCAGAGTCTGGCCTCTGTTCTGTTTGAGGCCGGTCTGACCTGCGGTATTCACCTGCCCTATCACGACCTGCAACCCGGCAGTCTGGACGACCTGATTCTGGAAGCCACCAGGCAACGACTCCAGAAGGCCATAAAAATAGCCAAGATTTATGATCCCAAGTACCTGGTGGCCCATGCCTATTTCATCCCCCTTTACAACGACCTGTTCTCCAAATGGCTGAACCGGGCCGTGAACACCTGGAATCAGGTCCTGTCATCCTGGCCCGGACATCCGGTCCTCTTTCTGGAAAACGTCAGAGAGAACGATCCCCGTCCATTGAGCGATCTCCTCGGTGAACTGGCTGATCACAACTTGATCCGGTGCTGCCTGGATATCGGCCACTGGTCGAGCTACGGCGGGGGATGGCAGTACCAGAATCTTTCCAAGTGGATACAGACCCTGTCCCCTTACCTGGGACACCTGCATCTCCATGACAATGACGGAATCGCCGACAAGCATCTAGGACTCGGGCAGGGGGTCATACCCTGGGAGGAGCTGTTTTTCGCCCTGGAACTGCTGGAACTCACCCCGAGCATTGCCCTGGAAACCCACTCCAAGGAGAGTTTCTGCCAGAGTTGCTCGTTTATGCGGAAACATTTGGACTGGTTCACCAGACTCGGGATCGATCCGGAAAACATTCCGGACACCTAGTGCAGACAGAACCCCGGGTTTAACAGGTCATATTATTTCGAAGGCTTACAAAAAAATTCAAATCTCTTCCAACCATTTTGCTGGAACCTGAAAAACGCCCTCCCAGGGAGGAGGGAGTACAAACACGAATTCGTCAAAGCTGAGACGAAAGGCATGCAGAAGAAGCCCCTGACCCGAACCTCCCTTTCCGTATTTACCGTCCCCGACTACAGGCAGTCCACGATTGGCCGTCTGTATCCTGATCTGATGCTTCCGGCCCGTCAACAGACGAACTATGACCAGGCTATTGCCCTCTTTTTCTTCAAGGGTTCTGATAATGGATTCGGCCTTGACGATTTTCCGTGAATAATATCCCTTGGATTCCACAGGGAAGCTGTCTTCGAACCTGACCCAGTCCTTTCCCGGCCCCCGGCCTTGCACCCAGGCCAGATATTCTTTTTTGACCTTCCCTGTCTGCCAGAGTCCCTGCAAGTGTTGAAGGTACTCGTAGGATTTAGCCACCAGCAGCAGCCCGGATGTCTCTTTATCCAGCCTGTGCACAAGGGACGGCATCCAGGAACTGTCTGAGTACCTATTCAGAAGCCGGTCATGGACGCTGTCGGTCTGTCTGCTCCCGGGCTGGGTGGCCAGATTTGGCGGTTTTGCCAGAACCAAAAGGTTGGCGTCTTCATAGACCGTGCTAAGGACAAACGGGTTGACTTGTTCGGCTGCTGGCTTAAAATCCCTGTCTTCCGGTCTGTAGGGAGGAATGCGGATCAGCTGGCCCTCATGGACCCTGGCAAAGGGTTTGCTCCTGGAACGATCCACCCTGACCTGTCCGGTTCTGATCCAGCGCATCAGTGCCGACCTCGGGATCTGCCCCTGGAGTTTTCGGCTTAAAAACTGCAATAACTTTTGACCGGACTCTGGCCCGGATACAACAATCTTTTGGACTGATGGCATAGGCTCTATAATTTGCTAAAGACACTGAAGCGGCTTGGATACTCCCCTTGTTGTTTGTCGCTGCCTGGGTCTGCGGCTCGCTTGTGCTATGTCTATATTGACGTGAAACAGGACCTGAAACCGGCATCTGCCATGGTCCGGAAATTCAGGAAGCAAACCGGCCTTGAGGCTTGTGTCCACCGCATGGACAGTGTCCCGTATAAGCAGAACAAACTATGTCCCGAATAGGTTCTGCTTGAGTTTATCGCCAGAGCCCCTTTTCCGCCAGGACCTCCTTCAAGGTCTTCAACCCGTTGTTCATGGCCGGCACACCGCCGTAAACCGCTGTCTGAAAGATGACTTCCGCGATCTCTTCCGGCAGGCAGCCGACATTCAGAGCCGCCTGAACATGCAGCTTCAATTCGTCGAGCTTGCCCAAAACGGTCAGAGCGGAGACCGTCACCAGCTGGCGTGTGGTGTGTGGAATTTTTTCCCGGGCATACATCCGGCCGGTAATGAACAGGGACAGCTCCTTGGCCAGGTCTTTGTCGAAGGCGCGCCAAAGTTCATAGGGTTTTTCCCCGATGACATCCTTGAAATACAGCTCGGCTGTCTTCCGGGTCTTCTCTTTCAGATCCTGCTCGTTCATTTTCTTGTTTCCCCTTTGTCTCCATGACAAATTCAATCTTCCATATATCCAGATTTTCATATTTTGTTTGTTTTTTCAAAAATGGAAAATCTGGATACTAGACCAATCCCTGATCGATCATGGTGTTGACCACCTTGACGAATCCGGCAATGTTGGCCCCGGCCACATAATTGCCCGGTACCCCGTATTCATCGGCCGCATCCACACAGGACTTGTGGATATTGGTCATGATCATCTTCAGCCGGGTATCCACCTCCTCCCGGTTCCAGGCCAGACGCATGCTGTTCTGGGTCATTTCCAGACCGGAAACGGAGACCCCGCCGGCATTGGCCGCTTTGCCGGGTCCATAGAGGATTCCCTCATCCAGGAAGATGCGGATGCCGTCCAGGTCAGTGGGCATGTTGGCCCCCTCACTGACCAGGTAGATCCCGCTTTTGATCAGATTCCGGGCGTCTTTGCCGTTGATTTCGTTCTGGGTGGCCGAGGGGAAGGCGCATTGGGCCTTATGGTCCCAGAGGGGATTGTGGTCCAGGTTTGGATCCGCCGGGAAATACTCAGCCGAAGGATATTTTTCCGTATACTCCTGTATCCTGCCCCGTTTCACATTCTTCAAGAGCTTGACATAGGCCAACTTTTCTTCGGAAATCCCCTCCTCATCATAGATATACCCGGAGGAGTCCGACAGGGTAACCGGCCTGGCCCCGAGCTGCAACAGTTTTTCCGCGGCATACTGGGCCACGTTGCCGGATCCTGAGACCAGGCAGACCTTGCCCTCCAGAGTTTCATCCCTGGTCTTGAGCATCTCCGCCGCGAAATAGACGGCCCCGTATCCAGTGGCTTCAGGCCTGATCAGACTCCCCCCCCAGTTCAATCCCTTGCCGGTCAAGATGCCTGAAAACTCGTTCTGCAACCGTTTGTACATTCCGAAGAGGAATCCTATTTCCCGTGCGCCCACCCCGATATCCCCGGCCGGGACATCGAGATCGGAACCGATGTGACGATAGAGCTCCATCATGAAACTCTGGCAGAAACGCATGACCTCGTTGTCGGATTTGCCCTTGGGATCGAAGTCGGAGCCGCCTTTGCCTCCACCCATGGGCAGAGTAGTCAGGGCGTTTTTAAAGACCTGCTCAAAGGCCAGAAACTTCAAGATGCTCAGGTTGACCGAGGGATGAAACCGCAGCCCCCCTTTGTAAGGGCCGATGGCGCTGTTCATCTGGATTCTGAACCCACGGTTGACCTGTATCTCACCCTGGTCGTCCATCCAGGGCACCCGGAACTGGATTACTCTTTCCGGTTCCACTATCCTTTCCATGATCTTCTGCTGACCATATTCAGGGTTCTGATCCAAAACCGGTTTGATGGTGTCAACCACCTCACTGACCGCCTGCTGAAATTCTTTTTCATGCGGATCGCGGATCCGGATTGCTTCCATTATGTCGCTCATCATCGCCTCCCAGTTCGTTAATGGGTCCTGTTTCCTGCACAACAAATCCTTGCTGACACCTCTATCCAGACCTGACACAGGATGTCAAGAGCAGTCGAAATTATTCATCCTATCGCCTGTATCCGGGACAGTTCCTGGCGGGCCGATTGCTTCCCGAAGTGACATTTCAATGTATGCGAGGGCTAACCCATTGAAAATAGTCAATAGAAGCAACAATGTCAAACCATACCCCCTGGCTTAAGAGACCCTGCGGATGAATGGATCGCAGGGGATGTGCCTGCTCTTCAAGCGGCCTAAGACGGTTGCCTCAAGATCGAAGAAAAAATTTACAGACGAGCCATCGTCGTTAGCGGGCCTTGCTCCAACGGGTGCCCTGTCCGAAGTTATCCATGCGCCTCCGGGTTGTGCCTTTTCAAAACAGGAGAGTTGCCGGCTTGTCGGGTTTGATCGGGACACTGACCGCCACCAGGTCGGCGAATGCCGTGAATTGACAGGCGGTACCATTTCGAACTGAAAACTTCGATCCGGCGCAGGGGCGACCAAGCCCACTCCCTTGTCAGCCCTGCCTCTGGCAGGCCTGACATTTAACTATCGAATATTTATTACAATATACAGGCATGCTGCTACAATAATGCTCAAGTCCACAGCTGCCAGTTTGATCGAGGAAGAAACTTCAATTTGAGTCACTGGCAC
>JAIPDR010000099.1 GCA_021737615.1 Desulfohalobiaceae bacterium
ACGTTCGGCTCGCTCTGTTCTTGTTTTTTGCCTTTTTTGGAATTTGAGTATTGGAATTTATTTGTTATTTGGGATTTGATATTTGTGATTTGCTTCAAGATCGTGATGGTTTAGGTTAACAGAGTTTCTTGTTTTTCATTGCACAGAATTACGAGTAAGGCACTAAGAGGGCTCTGCCTTCTTCATCTTTAAACCGTGAACTGTGAACTGTGAACCTCTTTAACCTCTTATTTGATTATCACCCTAAACCACTGGTAAGAACAGGAGGGAGTGGCATGGAAACCAGAACTGTATCCTTTGATTTGCCTGTGGGCGTATTTTCAGCCCTGCGCAAGACGCCGGACGAGCTTAAGAGAGATATACGAGTTATCGCGGCTGTAAAATGGTATGAAATGGGTCAAATATCCCAGGAAAAGGCAGCAGAAATTGCTGGGTTGTGCCGTGAGAACTTTTTGATGGAGTTGTCCAAATTCAACGTCACTCCGTTTCAATATACAGCCAGTGAAGTTCTTGAAGAAGCCGGTTATGAATAGTGTCTTTATATTAGTTGTTCTTGATGACCTGCAACCTAGAAAGTGTGCAAAACTTCTTAACATAGCACTGATTGGTTCTGTGGGCTTGCTTGTCATGGCTAAACGAGTTGGCCTGATAAATGCTGCCAAGTCCGAGATCAACAAACTGACAAAGGTCGGACTTCGCATTGATCTTGATTTGTTGACAAAAGTTTATCAAAGAATTGGCGAATAATCCTATGTGCCACGGAATTCGTAGCTTACAGCTAACATCAGACTTCGTACCGATTGTGATAGCGATATGGATCTGGCTCTGTTCGTCAATCCAGGGCGGCTGAAATCTGGAAACAGACCGGGGTCAGACCAACTAAACGAGGCGACGCACCCCTGAATACCCGGAGAAACGAACCGGGCCTTCGCCGCTACGTTTCTGCTGCCCAGGGAGATGGAGGAAAATGCCAAAAGGGAGGAAACCCATGATATCCTTTACAGCAAAATATATAAAAATTTCGTCAGGCTATCTGGGACAACTTATCGAATGGCCAGAAGTAGCCACTGAAGGGCGGGATATCGAAGAATGCAGAAGTATGCTCAGAGATGCTCTGAAGGAGATGATGCTGGCCTATAAACAGCTCGGTAAAGAGATTCCTGCAGGCAACGCCTTGATTGAACAATTGCCGGTAGAGGACGTCAATGTCGGTCAAACGGCGTGATCTGGTTAAATATTTTGGGCAAAATGGTTTCTATTTGCTCAGAGAAGGAGGTAATCACTCCATTTATACCAATGGTCGCAAGGCTGTTCCTGTAAAGCGTCATCGAAAGTTTGACCGGATTACAGCTAATGAACTTTGCAAGCAGGCCGGATTGACCCCCATATTTTGATTTTCAGTCCAATATGTGTATTTGTATTGAGTTATACTGATCCAACTTGACTTTTTGTTAATACAAGGCCTGAAGTCGAGTAATCATGTGCCTCTGTCGATAAAACCAAAATTGGATCAGTATAAATCCTGTAAATCCTGTCTAATGCTCTGCTCTTCTGCAAAGAATTCTTTGACAGGATTAACAGGATATACAGGATGAAGAATGATATTTTCCGGCGTGCCGGACGCCCGCCGGAAAGATTTTCCCCGCCGGAGGCTGAGGGTTTTCAGCCGTCATCTTTTGCCTGCCGACCAGGCCCCCTTGCCATTCGATTGCTGATGCCCTATATTCGACCTATATGAGTGATGAAATCAACAAATCTCACGACAATGTAGTCAAGAACATGCTTGGCCGGGAAGGCAATGTCAAAGATTTCGTCCGGTATTATCTGCCGAAAGAGGTCACCAAAGATCTGGACCTGGAGACCTTGGAGGTTTCCTCGCATTCCTATGTGAGTGATCATCTCAAAGAGAGCCTGTCTGATCTGGTGATGCGAATCCAGATGTATAATGGAGATTTAGCCGATGTCTATATTCTGATAGAGCATAAAAGCGATATGGAAGCCTGGACGAAACTCCAGCTTCTCAAATATATGAATCGTTTGAACTTTTGTTTCAGGGCCTGCACTCAAAAGATGCCGAGGAGATATTTGGAGTGTTGATCAGGTACCTGCTTTCGGCAACGGACGAGAAGCCCGAGAATGCGGAAGAGAAGGTCAAACATCTTCCCAAAGGAGGAGAGACCGTGAGAACCACAGCAGAAAGATTACGAGAAGAAGGCTATAATATTGCCATGCAGAAAAATGAAAAACTCCTTGCAGAAAGGGAGCAAAAAGGAGAACTCAAAAACGCCCACGAAACCATCATAGACATTGCCGCCGACCTCTACGGCCCTTTGCCCAACACGCTGCAGACAAAGATCAAGTCGATCCAATCCATTGAGAACTTGCGGGCCATCACCAGAAAGGTCCACAGAACCGGTTCCCTGGAAGAACTGACCGAATTGGTGAACAGGGCGGTGGAGAACTGAGTTCACAGTTCACAGTTGGAAGAGGCATAGAGCATAGAGCAGAGGGTTAAGAGAGTTCGCAGTTGAAAGAATTTAAACGATTGTCATAAAATTCAGTTGCGTCATTCCGGCGAAGCTTTTCCCGGTCCCCGATGTAGGAGCCGAGATCCAGGAGAGGGGCACGATTCCGTCATTCCGGAGGAGGCCGGAATCCAGACTGATAAAGCTGGACCCCGGTCCCGGGTCGGGGTCCGGGATGACGGAGAAAAATCAAGTTTCATACGAGGGGTCAGAGATCAGAGATCAGAGGTCAGTGGGCAGGGGACAGAGGACAGATGTCAGTGGGCAGAGGTCTTCTTTGCCGGGAGGCGTGTCTAATGCTCCGCTATCTTCGGCTTTCAACCGTGAACTCTCCGAGGCGTAGGCTCGCCCTCTACGAGCCGGAGGCCGTGAACAGTGAACCCTCTTAACCTCTTGTCCGTGAACTCCTCCGACTTCTGGAAATCGAGCTTTAATCAGCTCGGACTTATCCAGTTTTCAACGTCCAGGGCGGGGATTCGTTTGAATTCGCGTACATTGTTAGTCACCAAAACAACATCCAGATATTTCGCATGCGCTGCTATGAGCAGGTCATTGGCGCCGATGATGCGTCCCTGCATTTCAAGGGTGGATCGAATCTCACCATACGTATCGGCTGCATCTCCCGGCCAGGCAAGAACCCGGCATATGGCAAGGAAATCAGCCAGGGCCTGTTCATTGTGTGCCCGATGCACGCTTTTCCATACCCCGTAGCATAACTCGGCCTGGACGATGCTGGAGATGCTGATTTCATCGGGACGGATCATGTGCAGCTTCGATCGGAGGCCGGTGTGACCTTTCATAATGGCGATGCAGATATTTGTATCCAGCATATAGGCCATTAGAGGCCCTCCCGGGTCTCGAAGGGGAGTTCTTCGATATCATCCGGGAAGTCGTTCGCAAGCCGGTGCGCAGAGGCAAAGTAGTCTTCCCAGGTTGACGGTTTCGGAATCAGGACCAGCCTGCTGCCTTGTTTTTCGATGATCACTTCTTTGGCTTGAATTTCAAACTCCCTGGGCAAGCGTACTGACTGATTTTTACCGTTTTGAAACAGCTTGGCGATTCGCGTTGTCTTTTTTCCGTCATCTGCTAGGGATGCTTTTTGCATTATAAACCTCCAGAGATTATCAAAAATATATATGCTTCTAGCATATGCCAATGAGACCTGTATGTCAACTGAAGAAGAAATGCTGCCATGTTGGTATGCTGGCAGGCTGGGATTGGAAGAGGACAGTGGTCGGTGGTCGGAAGACAGAGGGCGGATGACAGAGGACGGAGGACGGAAGGCCTCGATACCGATTGTGATGGCGATACCGACCCCGAGGTAAGGCATTTGAGGTGAAAAAGGTTATAGATTCACGGTTTACAGTTCACGGTTGATGAGTTGAGGAGCATGAAAGAGGTTCAGGGGACTGTGGTCGGTAGTCGGTGGGCAGTAGCCAGAGGACAGATGACAGTGGCCTCCCCGCCGGAGACGGAGAATTTTTCAGCCGACCTTCCGGGGCGGTTGGAATCTGCCTCTTCTCTCTTATCCTGTTTAATCCTGTAAATCCTGTCTAAAAATTCTTCAAGAAACTCGACAGGATTAACATTGCGCATGAAGGAGGAGGATCATGGGAACTGCTGTCCGCAAGCAATCAGCGAATTTAAGCAGTAGAAGCGATCTCCTGCATCAGGCCAGGGACAAAAACATTAACCTGTCCAAGACCCTGGAGGAAAGTCTTGAGAAGGTCCTTAAAGAACAGGACCGGCGGGCCTGGATTGAGGAGAACCGGGGTCCAGAGGGGTAATGAATGGGACGCTCGAGTCGACTGATGTCAGGACCCAATGTCTGCCATAAACCGAATTTTTTTATTCTTGGTGCGGGTAAGTGCGGTACTACGTCCCTCTTTAACTCTCTGCGGCAGCATCCGGAGATTTTCCTGCCGTCGATGAAAGAGCCGACTTTTTTTTGCGATCAATTTCAGGTCGTGACCAATCCTGTCGACTATTTCAGACTCTTCGACTCTGTCTTGCAGGAAAAGGCCGTTGGAGAGGCCTCCCATGCCTACATGACGAATCCATCCTCGGCCAGGGTCCTGCAGGCCCTGTTCCCTGAGGCCAGGTTCGTTGTCATCCTCCGCAACCCGGTCGATCGGGCCTATTCCCTGTATCACCACATGCGCAGAACTGGATTCGAAAAAGCCTCTTCGTTTGAAAAAGCCCTCCAGGCCGAAGAAAAAAGGGTACGTAGCCCTTCCTTTCCTAAAAAGTGCCGGCATTATTATTGCAATTATCTCTATTTTCGGTCCGGTCTCTTCGGGGCTCAGATTGAGCGGTTTTTCGCCCTGTTTGACCCAGCTCAGTTCCATTTCTTGACCCTGGATCAGTTCAGGGCGGAGCCAGGTGTCTCTTTGAGGCAAATATTTAGCTTCCTCGATGTGAATACCGATTTTCAGCCCGAACTTTCCATGCAGAATCCGGGCAAGACATTGCGGGCGCCGCTATTGATGCGCCCTTTGGCAGGAAGCAGATTGCTGCGGCGCTTTCCCGGACTGGCCGCCTTTGGACTGCGCCTTTTGGAAAAGATCCTGCTCAAACAAATACCTCCGATGCAACCCGATACCAGACAGCAGCTTCAGCTTAGCTACCGGGGCGATCTCCAAAAAATCTACCACCTGACCGGGCTCTCCTTGAACGATGATTGCCCGGCTCGAACAACAATCAGGAACACATCCACTCCCGGCTCGGATTCATCTGCCGCAGATCAGGCCTGAACCCGGTTCATTTGCTGTATTTTCTCAACCAGAGCCTCAGAACTTCTCCTCTGTTCAGTGCGGCTTCGGCAGCCGCAAAGGGCAGAGCCCCTATTTGCAGGAACAGATACGCCAGAAGCCAGGAAAGCGGGTGCCGGCCCCGGTTCCGCCGGCGCATGTCTCCCGGGGCCAGTTTCGGAAACAAGGACAGGACAATGGAACTGGCCGAGGTCCTCCAGGAAAAGGTCGCTGCCTTTTCCTGGGCAAAGTGATCGATCTGCCCAATCAAGTATTTCAGGCTTGCCGGGGTAAAGTGATTCACATGAAGCGGGATCTCAAGCGGCTGCCATCTTGTGCCAAAGACCTGAAATCCCAGGGAAGAGATGTTGGGCACCTCGAGGATCATGATTCCGCCCGGTGTCATGAGGTCAAAGGCCAGGCGCAGGTCCCGGACCGGATCGCTGAGATGCTCCAGGAGATGATAGCAGGTGATGGCGGCGAACGACCCCTTTTCAAGCCGGTCGTCGCCAATATCCCCCTGGATAAGCCAGGGGGAGGCCTGAGCAGGGACAAATTTGTCGAGGCCATAGGCCTCGAAGCCTTTGCCGCGCATCAGGGCCGGGAGAGCACCGTCGCCGCAGCCCCAGTCAAGGACCCTGGCCCCCTGGGGCACAGTTTTTTGCAAGCGACGCATGAGCCCGGCCATTCTTGCCCTGAAGAGCAGGTCGAACACCCGGGAACTGCTCTTGCCCCGGACCCAGTAGTCCGGACCGTAGTATCGCAGCAGGAGGTCTTCTCCGGGCAGGGGATGGGTGGTCACAAAAGAGCATTCACGGCAGCGGTACAGGGAATAGGTGTCCTGGAATGCGCCCTCAAGGCCGGCCAGTGCCAGTTCCGGGCTTTGGGCTCCGCAGATGCGGCATCTCCCGGGCTGTTCAGTCATGGCTCTCCGGTTTACTGGCTGTGACCAGATAGTTCAGGGTGAACAGCTTTTCCCGGTCGAAGCGGTCCAGGGGATTGAGGATCAGGGGAAAAAAGAGCACGAAGACAAGATAGGAGCAAAGCTCCAGGGGCAGAAAAAGAGTCCGGATCCAGGGGGACTTGATCCTCCAGAACACGACTTTGGGCAAAAAGGTCAGCCGGTTGGCCAGGTACCCGAAGTAGCCGCAGCTTCGTTTCACCGCCAGGTCCGTAAAGCCCGCCTTTTCGAGAAGGTGCTTCAGTCCGAAGGTAGTGAAGCGGAAGAAATCATATGGCTGCTGGTGTTCGCACCAGCCCTGGGGCGCGGAGAGGTAGAGCCGGCCTCCCGGCTTAAGGACCCGGAACAGTTCTTGAAGGGCCTGCCCGGGCTCCGGAAGGTGTTCCAGGACCTGGGTGCAGACCACAGCCTCAAAGCGGTCCCCGGTAAAGGGCAGGTCCATGAGTTCGGCCCTGGCGCTCAACCGGGAATAGTCCCAGTCCTGATCCCCCTGTCCTGAATCCACCCCGATGTAGCGCTGTTTCCGGAAATAATCCCTGTAGCCGCCTTCCCCGGCCCCGGCATCCAGGACGAGTGCGCCTTCCGGGGTTTGGGCGGCGGCCTGGGACACGAATCGTCTGAGGCTGGAGGTGGCGGTGTCGATTCTGTCGGCCAGGACTGTCGGCAGGGTGTGAAACTTTCTTTTCAGCAGCCGGTTGCAGTCCGGTCTGGAATTTTCCGGCCGGTAAGCCGCCTTGATCAGGCCAAAGAGGACAAAAACACAGGAGAACGGCAGGACGGCTCCCCCCATGAACAGGGCGGTCAACCTTGAATGGCCCTGGGACCTGAGCCGGTCGAATGATTTTTGGCTCTGGGCCAGGGCCAGACGGGGCAGAAAGCGGAGGAACCCTGAAAACGGGAGATATTTGGAGTAGACGTAGACCCTGTTTTGAATGATTTGACTGTGTCGTTGGAAATTTTTCCGGGTGAGTTTCAGGGTGGAATCGTTCTTGTGATAGACCACGGAATGCGGGCTCACCCCAAGCTTGAAGCCCTTGTTTTGCAAACGGAAGGACAACTCCATGTCTTCATTGTAGGAGCCGATACGCTCGTCGAAGACCTTTTCTCCGGAAGAAAAGAGGGCGGATCTGCGGAGGATGAAGCAGGCCCCGGAAATAAAACGGGTTTCCAGAATACCGTCTCTTGAAGGCGCATTCTTTTGATCGGCGTATCCGTATGGGGTCAGTTCAAAAAAAAATGTCTGTTTCGGTCTGCAGTCTCGGCGCGAGGGGTCGAACCCGGAGTTCCAGGGCAAAAGCTGGTTGGATTGAAAGGCGGCAAAATCCGGGTGCTGCTGCAAAGACACCAGCAGAGCGGAGAGCCAGCTGCGCCCGACGACCGTATCCTGATTCAAAAAGGCCGCATATCGGCCGCGGGCCTTTTGCAGGGCCAGGTTGTTCCCCCTGGCGAATCCGTGGTTTTTTTCCAGGGGCACCAGCCTGACCCGGGGAAACATGTTGCGGACAAGCTCCCTGGTCCGATCCGTTGATCCGTTGTCGGCTACGATGACCTCAAAGGCCTGCGGCGATAGGTCCTGATCCAGGACCGACCGGAGGCAGTCCCGGATATACGCTTCCCCGTTGTAGGTCAGGATAATGACTGAAGTGTCCATATACAGACTTCGTAGCAGCGTCTTAACACGTATTTCGGTAGTCCTCCGCGGATACTTTGCTAAAGCTTTGCGGCGTAAAAGAGTAGAAATGTATTTCACGCCCGCTCGCGGACTCGCTTGAGTTTGGGAGACCACAGAGAAGGAGAGGGAGAAGAGAATTCTTTTTGGCCGTGTCGGAGAAAGGCAGGACACGGCCAAAAGGGCTCCGCCTTTCGGGCAAATATCATAACTTTCGCCGGAGGCGATGCGGTTTTTTCCCGGGCGTTCTTCCTCTCACCCGGGGAAAACAAAAGGAATTCTTGCTCATGCCGTCTCACCTCGGTGCCCTCCATAGCTCAAGCGAGTCTTCGAGCGGGCGTGGGACAGTCTGCTCTTCTGCAGCCCTAATAGTAATGGATGAACAAAGGCAAAGCAGTAGCGGAAGAGCACCCGGATTTCGAATTTCGTGCTTCGAATTTATCATAACCTGATATTTGTCCAAAAAAACATCCAAACTTTGGAGTACGGGAAAGAGTTCTGAATATAGGGACATCAAGGTCGGGATGTCAATTCATCCTTGTCAGCCAGATAAGAATAGGATAATTTCATGCCCATGCCGCCGAAAAGTTACTACTACAAAGCGGTCAGTGCCGGGGGGGAAATCACCACCGGGAGCCTGACGGCCAGGGACGAAAAAGAGGTTGTCTTTACTCTGCAGAAGCAGCAGCTGGTTCCCCTCCAGATTTCCTTTCAGGAGAAGGCTGTTGCCGGAGCAAAGACGGCCGGGACCGCCAGGGGGGCAGATGCCGCGGCCGGAGGGTCTCCGGGCCGTTATGGCACGGAGTCTTTCGGCCTGTCGCGGCAGAAGAGCGAAAAAAAGGGTCTTTTCAGCGGCCTGGACAAAGAGCTCAGCTTTTGGAAGCGAACCAACCGCAAGGACCTGATCCATTTTGCCGAGAATCTGGCCGTGATTTTAAGCGCCGGGATCGCCCTGAACAGGGGCTTGACCATCGTCAGTCAATTGACTGAAAAAAAGCATTTTCAAAGGATTATCCTGGAAGTGCAGCAGCATTTGAAAGAGGGCAGCACCTTTTGGGAGGCCCTGCAGACCAGGCAATCCGTATTCCCCCCGATCTTCATCAACATGGTCAAGGCCGGCGAGTCCAGCGGCGTTCTGGACAGTATCCTGAATAAGCTGGCGGATTACCTGAAGAGCGTGGACGAACTCAGGGAGTTTTTCGTGGCCGCCTTGATTTATCCGGTTATCCTGACCCTGACCTCTGCGCTGTCCATTGCCGTGCTGCTGCTCTTCGTCCTGCCTAAATTCAACACCATTTTTATCGACATGGGCATCCCCCTGCCCCTGAGCACGAAATTACTCCTGTCGTTGGGGGACTTTTTGCAGTCCTATTACTGGGCCTTGATCGGGTCTTTGCTTGCGCTCGTCTTTGGTTTCCGGTATTATCTGAAAACAGCCGCCGGCCGGAAACAGTGGGACCGTTTCAAGCTCCGGATCCCGCTTCTTGGTTCGATCATCAAAAAAATTGAAATCGCCCGTTTTTCCAGGACCCTGGGGACGCTTCTCGCCAGCGGGGTCTCGATTCTGGCTTCGGTGTCCATAGTCCAGGGGGTTATCCTGAACCGGGTCTTGACGGGCTCCCTGTCTCAAGTGTATGAGGATCTCAAGCAGGGAAAGACCTTGTCCCGAGCCCTGGAAGACAGGCAGGTCTTCTCCGGCCTGGCAGTGCAGATGGTCGGGGTGGGGGAAGAAACAGGCCATATGGACACCATGCTGGAAAAAGTGGCTGAAATCTATGAAACCGAGACCAAAGGATCCATCAAGAAACTGACCTCGCTGTTCGAACCGGTCATCATCCTGGTCATGGGCTGTGTCATCGGATTGATGGTCATCTCCATCTTCATGGCCATCTTCAGCGTGAATACACTGGCGGTGTGATTGCAGACTTCGTAGCAGTGTCTTGACACTTTAGTAAATGGGCTCCGGTTAACGGGGCCAGCGAATTGGCACGAATGACTATTAACCAGAGGTCAGCGATCAGAGGTCAGCCCTGCCTCTGGCCGCAGACGCCCAGTTTGATCAATAAAGAAACTTTTGGTCACCCCCTCCGTCATTCCGGTAAAAGAACGTCATCCCGGACCCCGATCCGGGAGCCGGAATCCAGTCTGAAAATGTAAGAGCTGGACCCCGGCCTACGCCGGGGTGACGGATAAAGAAAAATCTAGTTTCATACGAGTAAGACGGTGCATCGGTATATCGGGGATTCGGAGAAAAGGGTCTACATTCTTACTCCTACTGAGTAACCGATTTACAGATTTACTGATTCACTGAACACCGGAATCCTGCTGATCGCAGGCAGGAAAGCTTCATCCCGCTGTCGCGGGGGAAGAGCTTCACCGCAGGTCATTAACTTTTCTTCAGGCCGACCTGCCCCATGAAACACACGAAGTGTCCTGCGCAGCAGGATTTCATCAGGGTCAGGCCTGTTGAAAATTCGTGAAAATTCGTGAGCATTCGTGGATAAAAATCTTCTTGACTGAAAATAATCCCTTCAGTTTTGAATTGTTGTTTTCAAAGTATAATATAGATACTTACGGGAGGAATACATTGCGAAGAAGCCAATATTTGCAGTATCGACTACCAGGATTACCGAATTATGAAAACCTCAATTTATGACGACCGTAAGTATAAAAAATATGCTAAAGACTTTTAAATGCATGCCGATACGTAGGAAAAAGATATCAAGCGGCTTCACCCTCATAGAACTGCTCATTGTCATGATCATCGTCGGGTTGCTGGCCTCTCTGGTGGCGCCCAAGATGTTCCGCCAGCTGGGTGAATCCAAGCAGAAAACAGCCAGGGCCCAGATCGAACTGCTGGGCACGGCCCTGGATACCTACCGCCTGGATACGGATAAATACCCGACCACGCAGCAGGGCCTGAAGGCCCTGCGGGAGAAGCCCCAGGGGGTGGAAGACTGGAACGGTCCCTACCTGCCCAAGCCGGTTCCCAAAGACCCCTGGGGAAACGAGTATGTCTACAAGTCCCCCGGGGAGCACAATCCCTATGATCTCTCTTCCTACGGTGCGGACGGGCAGAGCGGGGGCGAAGGAGAAGATGCGGATATCAATTCCTGGGAATAAAATATCTCATGAGTGGATCTTTTTCCTTGACAGCAACCAAAAACGGATTCACCATAATTGAAATAGTGGTGGTCATGCTGATCATCGCCCTGGGCTCATCCGTCTTTCTGGGCTATCAGCTGTCCCAGCGGGAGACCCTGCAGCTTCGAAGCGGCGGCCGACAACTCGCTCTCTATCTGCGCCAGGCCAAGAGCTATGCTGTTCTCAAAGGGGCTGCCAACAGTTGTTACTATCAAACGGAAACCAGGACCATAAGCCAGGACTTGAATGACAGGAGCCTGACCCTGCCGTCCGGGGTGATTCTCCGGCTGTCCGGGCAATCAAGCGGAAGCAAAGAGCTATTGATAACTCGTTTTTTTGCGGATGGCAGCTCACTGCTCAGCACATTCGCAATCGTGAATCAGGACCGAAGAATGCAGTGCAGGATAGATCCGATTCTGGGCACAGTCGACCTCTCCGGCGTCAGCCTGGAGTCATGAACCGGGAACGCGGTTTCACCCTGGTGGAGATGCTGGTTGCGGTCATCATCGTGGGCAGTACCCTGGCTGTCTTTTTCCAGTTGCTGTCATCAAGCCTCAGGCTGGAAAAACGGGGACGCGATCAATTCAAGACCCTGCTCGCCGCAAAAGAGAAATACATGGATATAAGCAGTCTGAATATCAAAGACCGGGAATTTCCCTGGCAGGGAGCAGACGGCGATGCACGTTGGACGGTCCGCCTGGAAAGGTCGGGCTGCTCCCCGAAAAAGGAGTTGGGTGAGGCCTTGGCCTCGAGGCCTTATTCGAACCTGTACAAGATCAGCCTGGATTTTGTTTGCAAAGGCCATGAAAAGGTGACCCTCACCAGATACATCCGCTTTCCAGGTGAATATTTCAGCGAGGAGTTTCAGAATCAGCACATCAAGGATGAAGCCGAATGCTTGTTCAAAACCCGGGAGGTTCAGGAAGAGGCAACGTAACGATACAAATTTTCTTTTACCAGAAAAAACTTGACAAGGGGAAAAAATTCTTCTACTTATATTCGCACTTTAGTTTGGCTCTTTTGGCACTCAGTGTGACCCATCCGGAAACTGCTCTCCCCTCTTTCTTGTGGTTAAGAAAGGGGGGGAGCAGGGGCAACCTGAGAATGCCAATTGGAGAAAGTGTCGATGCGAATGCTTTTTGACAAGCCGGTTCAATTTGTTTACCGTAATATCCGGATGGACGAAAAAACTAAAAGGAGGTGCCAAAAGAGAAAAGAAGGTACAAAGATTGTTGTCAGGAGGAAAATTTTCAACAACTGAGTGAAAAGGAGGAAGTTCAATGCGAATCAAAAAACTACTTGTATGCATGCTGACATTTGCATTTATCTTCGGCTTTGCCGCCATGGCAGCGGCCGATGATAACGACGTGCAAGTCGACGCAAACGTGCAGAATGTCGCGGGCGACTGCGACCGGGCCGGCGGGTTCACCCTGTCCTGGGCACCGGAATCACTGTTGGAAGAAAACCACAAGATTACGGCCACTCTGCCCAGGCTGAGCAAGGGCGTGGTCCTGTGCAACGACGTGAAGATGGTCATTGCTGCCAGTGTCACAAATGCAACCAACGGTACCTTTACTAAAGCAGCCGTCAACGCCAACTTTGTCGGCGTGAATACCGCAGACGCTAGCGGCGATTCGACTGTACTGACGCATGGAAATGCTACTACCGCGACTGGTGCCCTGTGGAAAATCAGCGGCGACGACGGCGGTGATGTCGTGACCATAGAGATGGTCAACGGTTCAGTTACCGTCGGAGGCGATACAGATGATTCTTTTACCATGGATCTCTTCAAGCAGAATGCGAAGGCTAACCTGTTTATCTGGGATCCTGCGGCCGGGGAGTGGGTTGAGGCATCAGACGGTGCCGCTGCCCAGAACGTCTGGTGTATTGATCCGGCCGAGGCCGAAGAGGCCATTGAGATGTTCCTGGACTCTGACGACGGCAGCGGAAGTGACATCTACGCCTTTGATCCCAACAGCCCGAAC
>JAIPDR010000100.1 GCA_021737615.1 Desulfohalobiaceae bacterium
ATTGATAACATCCGTGACCGCCTTCATGGTGTCCGCTGCCTGGACCAGTTCCGGCAAAAATAAAATGCCACGACCGAATTGATCCCCGACGTTGTTGATGCCCGGGATAAAACCATCAGTCATAAGTTCCAGAGGGTCGCCTCCCTCGGCAATTATCTTTTTGGCCAGGTCAATAGCCTCCACTTTCTTTTGCTGGATAATCAAATTCTTGGCTTTCTGCAGAGTTTGAGAATCAATCATTTGTTTTCTCCTTTGTATACTAGAAGTTGGCATAAATCGCGCTTTAGTCTCTGCCGACAATGAAACCTTATAAGACTCTTGTATGACAGAAGTTTCATTTTGGGCCAACTTCTGGTATATTTTTGATAAAATTTAGCAGGCATTGGGGTGATTAAGACAATGTTATGGTCTATAGTTTGGGTCTTCCTGAGTTTTTTTTCCGAAGGCTTACACTATATATGAGAAATGGGATACTATCCTTTGGTTCTATATTTGAATCTCTGCACACAGTTGATGTCGATATCCAGAATCCGGGCGACGTTGTGTTTGGCCTCGATCCCTTTGGCAATGCCGGGCACAGGTGTCATCTCCCCGAGTCCCAGTTCAGAACGGACTTCGTTCATTATGACCGGATCGGTCAGTTCGGCGGTCCCTATCTTCAGCTTGCCGGCCACATACTCTTTGGCTTCCTTGATTTTCATGCCCCGGGTCATCTGCATCCGGGCAACCAGATCTCCGGCTCCCCGCATTCCGCCCATGCCTGAGGCGTGTGCATGTGTTACGGCCATGGCAAAAGGATCTCCGACACCTACCTACAACCCGTCCAGACGGCAGATTTCGGTCATGGCCTTGGAAGACCTGGAGACGATGTCCACGGGCGGGTGATCGTTGACCGTCACCCCGCCGACCCCCATGCCCATATTAGGGTGTACCGGGATGGTGGCCACTTCGCAGCAGGCCTTCATGAAGGTGGTCGTCCTGGCCAGGTTCCAGGCGGCGGACCGGCTGGTGTTTGTGTTGGCTACAGGCCCGAAGATGGTCGCCCCGGCAGCTTCGGCCATTTTGACCTGCTGGTGGGGATACATTCCGGCCAGGCGTTCGCCTTTGTAGGTCAAACCACTGTGGAGACCAAGCACAAATTCTCCGGCCATACCTAGTTCAATGCAAATATCCGGGTACTTTGCCTTGAGTTTTTCAGCGGCCAGGAGAGAGGCCTGGAAATCGGCATCACCTGCAGCTCCGGTCGTGTCCAGGTTGATCCCGTCAGCGCCGGATTCGTACATGCAGCTCCCGATGTAGACGATATCCTTGACCAGGTGTTCGACAGATGCTTCGTATGATTCTTGAGCCCCTTTGATATCGCCTTTGGGCAGGAGTTCGGCCGGGTTGGGAAAAGGGCCGTCCGGCTGGCTGTACAGACCCAGGTTGGGTTGAGCCCCATAGAATAACGGAATATGGGTGCCTAACAGGGCCTGCTCCAAGACCGGTTGTTCGAAACCGACAATGGGTTTGACTTGTTTGTAGCTGTAATCGACATGGGACAGTTCCATGCTGTCCGCTCCGAGCAGTTTTTCGTAGATCTGCAGGGCCAGGGTGCGATCCGCATTGACCCCAACCCTTCTTATTTTCAAAGTCCCTGCGTCATAGGTCAGGATGACTTCATTGCCGGGTTCGACACTGACAAATTTGGCCCGGGTAGTGAAGATATCCAGGAGATGGTCATATTCATCAGAGGTCAGGGGCGAAATGTTGCCTCTGTCGGCCGCATCCTCGCTGCCTTCTACAAGGTCGGCCTTGATTTCGTCAGCCGTGACCTCGATGGCGGAGCCGTCGCCCATGCGGCTGAAGTATTTGCTCATAACGACCTCCGGTTATACTGGTTCAAGTTGATTTTTTTCATATGAAATTGAGATTCTTGCGGAAACGGTTCACGCAGTTTATTTCGATCTCAAGGAGATCGGCGATGTTGAATTTTGCCTCCATGCACTTTGGTGAGCCTCCGAAGGGGTGGAGGAGTCCGAGTTTGAGTTCCTCACGGACTTCATGCATGATGATCGGATCGGTGAGATCGGAAACGGAACATTTGAGTTTACCTGCCACATGCTCTTTGGCTTCCTGAATTTTCATGCCCCGGGCAATCTGCATGCGGGCAACCAGATCTCCGGCTCCCCTCATTCCGCCCATTCCCGAAGCAACGGCATGTGTGATGGCCATACCCATGGGATCACCGACCCCTACCTACAACCCATCCAGGCGGCAGATCTCCACCATGGCTTTGGAAGTCTTCGAGGCCACATCGAGAGGCGGGTGATCGTGGACGGTCATGGCCCCGACGCCCATGCCCATGTTTACGTGGACAGGGATATCGGCCTGGTCGCAGCAGGCCTTCATGAAGGTAATGGCCCGGGATACATTCCAGGGTGTGGTTTTTCCGGTATTGGTGTTGCAGACCGGGCCAAAGATTCCGGCTCCAGCCTGTTTGGCCAGTTTCAGCTGATCATGCGGGTAGAGACCGGCCAGTCGGACTCCTTTATAGGTCAAGCCGGAATGCATGCCGAGCACAAACTCGCTGGCCATGCCGAATTCGACACAGATCCCGGGGTGTTTTTCCGTCAGTATCTCTGTGGCCTTTAAGCCGGCCAGGAAATCGGCGTCTCCGGCTGCCCCGACTGTATCCAGGATAATGGCGTCGGCCCCTGATTCATAGAGGGCACTGCAGACATAGACGATGTCTTTGACTGCGTCTTCCACCGCAGCCTCGTAGGATTCCTGGGCCTCCATGATGTTGCCCCGGGGCATCAGTTCGGCCGGATTGGGGAACGGTCCATCCGGCTGGCTGTAAAGCCCCAGGTTTGGCATTGCCCCGTAAAAGACCGGGGCTGTGGTCACTGAAAGGACCTGTTCCATCAGTGGCTGTTCAAAGGTGACAATCGGTTTGATCGGCTTGAAGCTGTAGTCGACATGACCCATTTCCAGGGTGTCCGCACCCATGAGTTTTTCATAGATCTGCAGGGCCTGGAGCCGGTCCACATTGACCTGGGCCCGCTTCATTTTCAAAGGGGTCCCGTCGTAGCTCAGGATGATTTCCTTTCCAGGTTCAACCCCGATAAAACGATGCGGAGAACTGAAGATATCTTCGAGGTGCCGCAGGTCATCGTCGCTCAACGGGGGGATGGAGCCCCGATCAGCCGCGTCGGCTGTCCCCTCTTCCAGGTCCCGTCTGAGTTCCTCCAGGTTGAGGGCAACCGGAGAGCCGTCACCGAAACGGGTTTGGATCTTTGCCATGTATTCCTCCTGAATCAGCCTTCAGGTATCTGAATGCTGATTTATATCTTGTTTTGTTAGCAATGCCTCCCCACGGATGGCAATCAGTCCTGTACCCCCAGCTCCTTTTCCGCCTCCTGCACAATAGAGCGCATTTCAGCCAGGGCATTGGCTGCAATGGGCTCGGGTGTGTGGTTTTCGAGAATGTATCTGGCCTTGTCCATGGACCTTTGAAAAATGTCTGTACTCCCCCTGGCCTCCCAGTATTCTCTCGTTCTGCGGTCGATAAGCTGAGATTGAGACTGGGATTTCATGTGACTGTAGGTATGTTCGTGACTGAGGTAGTCCTTGCCGATGCCGATCTGCCGCATGACGTCGACGGCCAGTGTCTCGTCATTTACAGGGATACCCTGCACGGCGTGTTTGATCATTTTCGCAAACTCGTCATCCATGACCAGTTGGCCATAATCTATGGTCATGCCCATCTCGATCATTCCCAGGCCGTAAATCAGGTTGGCTCCTGCCAACGCCGGTAACAGGCCGGTGAGAGTTTTTTCATGACCAGACTGGGCGTCACAGACCTTGCTGTCACCCTACCCGCCGGCAACCCAGCTGGGAAGAAGATAGTAACGGGCCAGCTGGGCTACTCCGGCGTTGATGACCCCGCATTCAGGGCAGCCGACCATGGCCGAAGCAAAACGCAGGTCCATGGCTGTGGTCGAACTGCCGTAAACAACCTTTGCCCCTTTGCGCGTGGCTTGGCTGAGCACTATCCCGCCCAGGATTTCGGCGTTGTGGTCGACCAGGGTCCCGGCCAGGGTCACGGGTGAGGAGCCTCCGGCCATGGCCATGGACAGGATGTTGACCGCCATTTCGGAGCGGGCGGCTTCCATGATAATTTCGCAGGTGTCTTTTTCCAGTTTCAAGGGACTGACCGGACAAGTGATGAAACTGACAATGGGTCGTTCCTGGAGCTTTTCCCGGCCTCCGACAGCTGCTGCGGCCATGTCCACGATCTTGTGCAGCAGGTAGCCGTTGCCCGGACCCATGAAACCGTGCTTGGAGGTGTTGGGCATCCAGGCTTCGGCATTGTGCAGCTGAACGCTTTCAGATGGAGTGTCTTCGGCGCCCACCGCCCGTTCATAGACATCGATTTCATTCAAGTAGTCAGCCAGCAGGGCCGAGGAAGCTACATCGGCCTTGGTGGTTTTGCGGTGTTCCCCGGTATAGGGATCATTGATGAATACTCCTTCGCCGAAGTTCGTGAATCCGACCCTGCTGCCTTCCATGATAAAGTCGTTTTTTGGATTACGCCCGGCCAGGAAGAGTTTCGACGGGGCGGATCGAACGGCCTCTTCCACCACATAGGGCGGAATCTTGGCCACTTTCCTGGTCTTGTCGATTACGGCCCCGGCGCCGTGCATGATCTCCAGGGCCTCGTCATCGGCCAGGTAGAGTCCGGTCTTTTCCAGAATCTCCAGTGTGGCTAAATGGATCTCCTCGAGGTCGTCGTCACTGAAGACCTCAAAGCGCAGGCCCCGATTGGGCCTTTTTCCGGCGTGCAGATTGCGTCGCATAGGCAGCCTCCTTTATAAGGTTCAAGGAACTTTTTTTGATCAACCTAGTTCTTTCAGGCCCTCCTCCAGGATCTGCAGTCCTCTTTCCAGCTGCTCGTCAGTGATCGCAAAGGGCATCAAGGTCCGGATGACGTTGCCGTAGTTGCCGCAGGACAAGAGGACCAGCCCCTTGTCAAAGCTGATTTGGGTCAGCTTTTTGGCAGTCTCAGATGCAGGTTGCTTGCTCTCCCGATCCTGGACCAGCTCCATGGCCAGCATGGGGCCAATGCCCCGGACATCGCCGATTATTTCATAGCGGGACTGCATCTCCTCGAACCTGGTCCGGACTTTTCGGCCGAGTTCAGCCCCGCGCTGGATGAGCTTGTCTTCGAACAGGGCATCCAAAACAGCCAGGGCGGCTCGGCAGGCAAGAGGGTTGCCGCTGTAGGTGCCGCCCAGGCCGCCCAGGTGCGGTTTGTTCATGATCTCGCTCCGGCCGGTGATTGCGCTTAGGGGCATACCCCCGGCCAGGCTCTTGGCCATGGTGATCACGTCCGGCTCCACCCCCTCCCAGTGTTCAATGGCCAGGAATTTGCCGGTCCGGCCGGCCCCGGACTGGACCTCGTCGATGATCAGGGGGATTTCATACTTGCGGCAGATGGCCTGAAGCCTCTGAAAGTATCCCGGCGGTGGGGTGATGAAGCCGCCTTCGCCCTGAATCGGTTCGGCCAGTACGGCAGCCGTGTCTTCGGGATCGACCTGGTTGATGAAAAACTCTTCGAGGTGATCGGCGCAGGCCAGATCGCAGCCGGGATGGGTCAGGTTGAAGGGGCAGCGGTAGCAGTAGGCAAAGGGGGCCCGGTAGATCTCCGGGGCAAAGGGGCCGAAGTTGTACTTGTAGGGCTTGATCTTGCTGGTCAGGCTCATGCCCAGCAGGGTCCGGCCGTGGAAGGCGTTTTCAAAGCAGACCACGGCGGATCTGCCTGTTGCGTAACGAGTGGCCTTGACCGCGTTTTCGACTGCCTCGGCCCCGCTGTTGGCGAACATGGTCATCTTCTCGGAATCGCCCGGAACCAGGCTGTTCAGCTTTTCGGCCAGTTCCACATAGGCTTCGTACATGCCCACATGCCAGCAGGTGTGAATGAATTTCCCGGCCTGGTCCTGAATAGCGGCCACGACCCTGGGATGGCAGTGCCCTACGTTGTTGACCCCGATACCCCCGGCGAAATCAATGAGTTCCCGTCCGTCAACATCGATCATCATTGCTCCTTCGGCTTTTTGGATAAATCCGGGGGTGACGCTGTAGGCCCCTTGGGGAATGCTTTTGGCTCGTCGTTGTTGCAAAGCTGTATAAGCGGTCATGTTTTTCTCCTCTCTCAATTGAAAAGTTTTGTATTTACAATATATAATTGAAAAATAATTTCGTCTGAAAATTGGAAAGGCTTCATTTCTTGGTCCGGGCTTATCCTTTTCCGGAAAAGGATACGTTTTCAATGCCGATCATCCGGTCGATGACAAACAGACCGATGACGACGATACCGACCAGATAGACCGATATGGCGGAAATTGCAGGACTGAGTTCATATCGTATCGCGGTGTAGATCTCGACCGGCAGAATAATCGTTTTCGGGGTATACAAAAAGAGCCCGATGATGAACTCCTGGGTGGAGAGCACAAAGGACAGAAAAATGGAGGCGATCAGTCCGGGTTTGACCATGGGCAGGGTGATCTGCCAGAAAATCTCCAGGGAATTGGCCCCGAGATCCTGGGCTGCGTAAGCGTAAATCGGATTGAAGCGTTCGAAGACGGCGATCATGGTGATGAAGACGATGGGGCCCGCCCAGAGGGTGTGTCCGAGAGCCAGGTCGAGATAGGAACCGCGGAATCCGAAGTTGCTGAGAAAGATGAGCAGAGAGATACCGATCATCACCGGCGGGATCATGATGGGGCTCATGAAAAAAGTCCGCAGGTTCTCGGTGATCCGGTTGGTTTTGCGGGTGATGGCGTAGGCGGCCGGGGTACAGATGATAAGAGTGAGCAGGGTGGTCAGTCCGGCAACGATCAGGCTGTTCATCAAGGCTTTGACCCAGATGTCTCTCTTGAAGACTTCTATGTACCATCTAAAAGTGAAATCATTGAAGGGCCAGCTCAAATGGGCCTTGTCCAGAAATGAGCTGATGAAGACGATGAGCAGCGGGGCCAGCAAGAGGATCAAGACTCCGACCAGAAGGAGGTTGAATACGGCGCTTTTGAAATCCCATGCTATTTTCATGATTTTCCCTCATACAAAAATTCCGGGAGGAAATTGCTATGATTTTAAATTTCTCTGTACATCTGCTTTCGTTTCAGGAGCTTTGTCTGTGCAAAGACGATGAGCAAGGTAAAAAAGAGTATGATGATTCCGAATGCGGAACCATAGGGCCAGTCCCTCAGGCTGAGGATCTGGCGTTCCGCGTGGACCGCCAGGGTCCAGTGCTTGGCGTTGCCGAGAATCGTGGGCGTGGCAAAGGCCCCGAAGGACCAGATGTATACAATGAGTCCCCCGGAAATGACGCCGGACAGGCTCAAAGGCCAGATGACCTTGAAAAATGTTTCGATCCGAGTGGCTCCGAGGTCGAAGGCTGCATCCAGATATCTCGGGTTGATAAGAGTCAATACGCTGAACAGAATCAAAATATAATATGGGGCGCATTCCGAAAACAGGCCCAAAACGATGGTCGGCCAGGTGAAGAGCATATTCACGCCCTGGTCGGCCAAGCCGATTTTTTGCAGGAAGCCGCTGACGGGTCCGGCCGGAGACAGGATGATCCTCCAGCCATAGAGACGGACAACGAGATTGGTGAACAGAGGAAGCAAAATGCAGATATACAGGATTTTTCGTTTCATACCCTTGGATTTCCAGAGGGCATAAGCCACGATATAACCGAGGGGGATGGTGACAATACTGACGGCAAGTCCCAGTAAGAAGCTTTTGATCAAGACCTTGACATAGTAGATATCTGTAAAGAAATTGAAGTAGTTTTCAAAGGTAAAGGTCTTCTCGATTTCACCGTAGGGGAGTGAATGGTACAAACTGTAGTTGACCATGAGTAGAATGGGGAATAAAAAAAAGCATACCGTGAAGAGCAAGAGGGGGATTGCCGGGATCAAATATTTTAAGGGGAATTTCTTTTTGAATAAGACTGTATTCAACCTGCACCTCCAATAAGTCGGAAATATTGCTTTCAGCCTTTGAAGCAGAAGGACTGTGTCTTGTCCCAACCGATAAGGAGCTCCTGGTTCGGTTCAACCGGTTTTTTCAACTGGGTAGAGAAGATATCCACGAACAGTATTTCTCCGCAGCCGCTCAGCCTGATGTGAAGACGCAACTGGCGGCCGAAATAGCTGACGGTGTCCACCCGTCCTTTGAAATGATTGTCAGGCAGGGCTTCTTGCGGACTGAGGATCTTCACCTCCTCCGGACGGATGATGAACAGCATGCGCATATCCGAGGATTCTTCCTGCTCGGGTATGGCGATTTCCAGCCCGGAATCCGCCAGAAAAAGGCCCTTTTCAACGATCTTGCCCTGTAATTCATTGGCCTCGCCGATGAATTTGGCCACGTATTCATTATTGGGCTTTTTGTATATGTTTTCAGGTGAATCCAGTTGGACGACTTCCCCATTGTTCATGACGGCAATCCGGTTGGCCATGCTCAGGGCTTCTGTCTGATCATGGGTCACGTAAACGAAGGTCTTGTCGATTTCTTTGTGGAGCCTGATCAGCTCGATCCGCATTTGCTGGCGCAGGGCCAGATCCAGGTTGGAGAGCGGTTCGTCCAGAAGGAGAACGTCGGGCTCTATGGCCAGAGACCTGGCGATGGCCACCCTTTGTTGTTGTCCCCCGCTGAGTTCGAAGGGCATGCGTTTTTGATAGCCGTTCATGTGCAAAAGTTCGAGCAGCTCATCGATCTTTCTGGCAATAGCCTTCTTTCCGATTTTTCTTTTTTTCAGGCCAAAGGCGATATTGTCATAGACGCTCATGTGGGGGAACAAGGCCCATTCTTGAAAGACCATGGACGTGTTTCGCTTATTGGCTCTGAGGTGGGTCACATCTTTTTCAAGAATGTGGATGTTGCCTTGTGTAGGGAATTCCAGTCCGCCGATGATTTTTAGGAGTGTTGTTTTGCCGCATCCGCTTGGACCTAAAAGAAAAAAGAAGTCCCGGTTGTAAATTTCAAGGTTGATATTATTAAGAGCCGTGACTTCATTGAATTTCTTGGTAAGGTTTTGTAAGGTAACTGCTATTCTTTTCATAGATTCCCTTTGTGGATGAAAGTGGCCGGTCCCTGGCAAGTCCTGAGACTCTCTCGAATGGTCCGGATAGTATGCTATACCCTGCTGAAGGTGCAAAGGGATAAGGCTTATTACGAACACTTGAGCCAAGGGGGGGTCCATGCAAACAGATGCTAAACACTGCTTGAAGCCCGCAGGCTTCTCACATCAGGTTATATTAGGATGTGAGAGCGGTCCGTTTGGAAAACCCCCCCTTGTCAGAATCGAAAACCTGCCGATACGGCCTTTATCTGGAAAGCACTTCTTTTAAGAATTTGTCTTCCAGTTCTTTTCTTTTCGGCTCAAGGAATTCTGCGTCGATCTTGGTGATCTTTTTCCACTCTTCCACGGTGGTGGGCTGGAGATCGTTTCGTTTCATGACTTCCGGGATATGCCCTTCCAGATCCTTATAAACCATGATATTGTAGTGGTTTTTCAAAAAACCGAGCTGGGCTTTTTTGCTGACAGTGAAATTGATGAATTTTTCGGCCAGCTCTCTTTTTTCGGTTCCCCTGACAACACAGAAGTGGTCCAAATAGGCCACCCCGCCTTCTTTGGGGAAGACAATGCCGTATCTTTCCGGGTTGTCCAGAACCAGCGTAGTTCCGGATCCGTTCCAGTAATTTCCGACCAGGATTTCGCCGGCGTCGATGGCCGAAACAAATTCGGCCCCTTTTTCATAGCAGAAGAACCATCTTTTGCTCAGTTTTTTCATTTGATCCAAAATGGCCTTCCGTCCTTCTTCACTGTAGAGAGCCTTTTCTGGAGGGTTGTAATCGGTAAGGTAGCTACCCACGTAAACCCAGTAAGGGAACCACCTTTCGATGCCGATCTTGCCTTTAAATTCGTCCCGGAAGAGGTCTTTCCAGGAACTGGGCGGAGTCTCGACCAGGTCTTTTCTGTACAAAAGGACATGCACGCCTACGTCGAAAGGGACCCCGAATTCGGTGGTAGGAGACATCTCGTCTTTAACGTAGGGGAATACATTGTCGATGTTGGGGACGTTTTCATATCGAATGGGAAGCCATAGTTTCCGTTTGACTCCGACGATATAATCCGCATCAGCGGTTTCAGCGACATCAAGGGGCGGCTGGTCTTCGGGGGCGGCAATGATTTCAGGGGTAAAGTCCCAGGAATACTTGTATTGCAGCTTTGCACCGGTCATTTCTTCGAAGGGACGGCCGATGGCTTCCTTGAAATGGTCGGCGTATGGACCCGACCAGATCCCGACGACAAGGGTTTCTCCAGCATGGGGTTTTTCAGCAATAGAGACGGTCGCCATGGTTAAAGAGAGGAAACAGATACAGGCCACTGCCAGTAGTAATTGAAGGCCGGAAGCAAACAAATTCTTTTTCATGATTTCTCTCCTTTTTTTTCAGTTTGACCGAGCGCCTATCGGAAGATTTAAGGCCAATAACCTCCTTTTTAGGGTTTACTGTTTACAATTTTGCTTGCAATAAATATGCCAGCAAGTTTGCCGTTATGGTCGATGTGACTTAAGCCTTTATAACGGATGGTTGCGGTTTGTGGTCAGGGAAACGGCTTTTTCCCATCCGAAAAAGGCGCGCATAAAGAAAAATTATATGCTTTTTATCATAATAAAATATATATTATACTGATTAAGTTTAATATTTTTTTTATGCAATGCCGAATAATATCCATTATTGCATAATAAGCGAAAAAATCAGTTTCGGCCGGCTGTCCGGCAAAACATTTCGAGGCGGGACTCTTTGGAGCGAGGGCGCCGGGACCTGCACCTCAGAGCCTGTATTTCTTGAGCTTTCGGGCTATAGTGGATTGATTGAGGCCGAGAGCCGTGGCCATCTTGACCTGGGTCTTGAAGTTTTTTCTGGCGTGTTCAAGGACTTGGGCTTCCAGTCTTTCCATGGTCTTCGGCAGTGGAGTTTTGTAATCCCACAAGGTCGTCCCGGATTCAGTCTGTGAAGAGTTGTCGACGATATACCTGGGCAGGTCATTTCGTTGGATCATTCCCGGTCCGCTTAACAGGACGAGACGTTCGCAGATGTTGATGAGCTCCCTGATGTTGCCGGGGTAATCGTAATCAAGGAGTTCTTTCAGGGCCGCGGGTTTGAGCTGGGGCGGACCTTTTTTTTCGTATTTTTGGGCAAAGTGTTTGAGAAAGTGCTGGATGAGGGGGTAGATGCATTCCTGGCGTTCTCTGAGCGCCGGTAAAACCAGAGGTACCACATGCAGGCGATAGTAGAGATCCTTGCGAAAGAGGTTCTGCCTGACCATCTCTTGGAGGTCCTGATTGGTGGCTGCCAGAATCCGGACATCCAGGGGCCTGTTTTTTGTTTCACCGAGGCGGGTGATCTGATTTTCTTCCAGAGATTGCAAGAGCTTGACTTGGGCGGAATGTGGCAGGTCTCCGATTTCATCCAAGAGAATCGTGCCGCCGTGGGCCAGTTCGAATTTTCCGATTTTTCCGTTTTTATTGGCCCCGGTAAAGGCTCCCGGACCGTAGCCGAAGAGTTCCGATTCGATGAGGGAGTGGGGAATGGCCCCGCAGTTGATTTTGATGAACGGTTTATCGGCCCTGGCGGAATGCTGATGTATGAGGTTGGCCAAGAGGCCTTTGCCGCTCCCGGTTTCGCCCTGAATGAGGATGGTCGTTTTCGTGGGGGCTATGGTCAAGGCCTGTCTGAGGACTTTGATCATGTTGGTGCTGTGGGCGATGATGTTCTTGGAGATGAATTCGCTTTGCTGCAGTTCGTTCAAGTGATGGCTCAGTTCATAGTGCCTCGCCTTCTCTTCTTCAAGTTCTTCTTTTAACTGTTCGAAATCTCCAATGTTCCTTTCGCTGGTAACGATCCTGGACAGTTGGCCGTTGCCGTCGAATATCGGATTCCCGGTGACCACGAGCCTCTTTCGATCCTTGGTGGTCTGCAGCAGACTGACGGGCTTTTTTTGCTTCAACACTTCAAGTGTGACCGAACAATCGATAAATCCTTCCTCTATAAGTTCATGCATAGTCCGGCCAAGGACTTCTTCGGCTTTAATGTTGTTGATCCGTTCCGAGGCTGGGTTGATCCTTATGACCTGGGCAGTTTCATTGCAGATCCAGATGCCGTCTGGCGATGATTGGATGATGCTTTCCAGTTCATCGATAATCTGCTGCGAGTCGTTCAGGCTTTCCAGGAAGTGCGCTTCTTCGGTTCTGTCTTCTCCGACACAAAGGACTTCTGTCTGTCTTCCAGGTAAATTGAGTGTCTGAAGCCTGATAAGAAAAGTGCTTGAATTGATCTGATAGGTAAAGGCCTTCTGACCGTCGGAGGCCTGCAGATATGTCTTGATTTTCTGCCAGAGCTCAGGCTGAATCCTTTCAAGGCGGATTCCTGGAGAAATCCGAAGCTGGCTCTCACCGGCCCGGTTTGTGCAGGTGATGTCTCCCCGTTCGTTGAAGACAAAAACAGGATGGGGGAAGAGATCGAAAAGGGTGCGGACTAATTCTTCCAGTTGCTGAACGTCGTATGCATGACACGGCAAACGGTTTTGGAGGTATCGGCTCTTCATTCTCCCCCCTTTGCGGTGCTTGTAGAACCTAAACTCGGGTATACTAAGGGACGATGCTTCATCTGCCGAATAGAAATGTCTTTTATTTCCTACATCTGAACTTCGAAAATAGCAAGCCAATATCCAGTTTTGGGCTTCGATTTCAGACCCTGGGCCCATGACTGGATAGCGGTAATACAAGCCATCAGAAGATCTGCTATCTGGATTGTCTCTGCAGTTTCCGGTACAGGGTGGCCGGGTTGATCTTCAGCTGCCGGGCCGCTTTCTGGATGGAGCCGTGTTGCTGTATGGCTTTTCTGATGAACCGGACTTCGAAGCGGTGCACGGTCTCCTTGAGGGAGCGTT
>JAIPDR010000101.1 GCA_021737615.1 Desulfohalobiaceae bacterium
GGATGAACGACCGGCCCAGGACCCTGGGCATGCGGGGATTGACCTGGGCAATGACCAGGCCGGCGGAGTGGGCCGCGGCCAGGGTGATGTCCACGGAGATGCCCAGGCTCATCCAGCCGAAGTCATCGGGAGGCGAGACCTGGATCAGGGCGACCTGGATGGGGAGTCTCCGAGTCAAAAACAGCCTGGGAATGACCGAGAGATTGATGGGCACGATGAACTGCTTGTGTCCGGCCAGACTCGGTGTCTTGGCCGAGCCCAGATAGAAGGTGCGCATGGTGAAGGGCTCGCATTGCTTCTCCAGGGCCTGCAGGCTGAGGGGCAGGCATTCCAGGCTCATCAGCCTGATGATTTCCAGATCGCTCAGGGTCAGGCAGCGTTTGGCCAGGGCCCTGACCAGGGCCTGGGGCTCGCCGCAGGAGGTGCCGATAAAGACTCGCTGCCCGGGGCGTAAAACTGACAGGGCTTCATCCGGGGTCCTGCGTTTCTGCAGGTAGGCGTCGGGCCAATACTGGGAGGCCATGGAAAACCTCCTTCCTGTCTGGCAGCTGCGAAAATTGCCGTTTCCAGTAGAAAGATTGGTTGCCGAGAAAACTTCTGAAGTCACGGATCAATACAATGATACCATGAAACGTTGTTTACAGTGTAATGAATAGTGCCAGTTTGATCAAAAAAAAGAAACTCCAAAAAATGACGATGAAGTTTTGCAAAAGCTCTCATCTCTCTGTCATTCTGAGCGAGTCCGCGAGCGAAGAATCCCTTCTCTTCGCAGGATTGACTGTTTTTGAGAAACTCATGAAGTTTCGCTCACAGCAAAAGCTCGGCCGCTTGCCGGGCGGATCGACCAAATTTGTCGATTTAGAAAAATCAAACATTTACACGATGTTAATTGGAAAATCCCGGCGGCAGACCCTGTTCGCTCGTTTCTTCGGCTTCCCGGGCAGGGGATTCGTCTCTGTGCCTGGAGATGGACAAGCCCAGCCTTTGGCCGTCCTCGATGTATGAGCCTTGGCTGAGGCGCTGCTCCCACATGTTCGAGGCCCGGATGGCGGCCCGGCCCTGGAGCGGGCAGGCGTGTTAGCAGAACCCGCAGCCGCTGCATTTGGTTTCGCTGTCTTCATTTTCAGAAAAAGGCCACGCTGACCACCGCTTTGCCGTCATCTGTCCGGAAACCGGCCACCATGGCCGGATGGTCCTCTGCAGTCAGTCCGAACTCCAGCTCGTCTCCGGCGAAGACTTCAGAATGGTAAGAGACCTGAAAGCCCTTCAGAGTCTCCCGGCCGCGCCTCAGGCAGAGGGTGTCGAAGGCCCAGCGGGCATACTCGGTGTTGTTCACGTGGCCGTTAACGTCCAGGGCGCTGGCCGGGACCAGGATCCTGTAGAGGGGTTCCGGCCGCTGTCCGGGCTTGTCCCGGCGCAGCCGGCCCGGCAGGGCTCGGTCTCCTCCCACCGGAAAGGGGTCCTGCAGGCTGAGAAGGTTTGCCGGCCGGCCCTTTTCCCGCTTGAGGACCATCCAGCTCGAACTGGCCGCGAAAAGGTGTTTGCCGTCCGGCGCAAAGCCCAGAAACTCACGGTCCGCCCGGAGGCGGCTCAGGCCGCTCGGCCAGGTGGACAGGACGAATTCCGAACCGAACCGCGGAAACTCGGCAATCTCCACCCGGATCACCGAAAGCACCCAGAAAAGATCCTGCGCGGCCAGATCGGCAAAGCCCCACTTGAGCCTGTCCGCATGATTCGAGGCCGCTTCCTGCATCTGACGCAGGAGATCGTGGGGGTAGACAAAACCGTTCGGCCCGCATTCGTAGGTCTTGACCCGAATTTTTTCCTGATGGACAAGTTCCGAAGGCATGGGCTTTTTCAAAAAAACTCCGGCCCATGAGAAGCCGGAGTTTTTTATGTATTTGTTATGATATAATATTTTCCCCTCGTGACCTTTTTAGTCACGAGGGGAAAATATTATCTGAAATTTATCCGGACGTTGTCCCGGACCGCCTCCTGGTTGATCAGGGCGGTGATGATGCTTGTCCCCTTATTTTCCGAAGAGACTTTCCCGGTTGTCCTGCCCAGTTCGTCGGTCCGGCCGGGCTGCTGCAATTCGTCGCCCTGTCTGCTGGAAACCAGTTTGACCTGGACGTCTGGTACCGGGTTGTTGTGCCCGTCTCTGACTATGACGATTATCGTGGCCGAGTCTTGGCCGTTGGCCGGGACAGAGGCCTGTTCGGCCCTGACCCGGGTGTTGTCCATATCCGGTTCACCGGCGACCACGTTCACATAGGATTCCGCCTGCAGTCCGTCGCTGCGGGCGATGATCTTGCCGCTGCCTTCGTTGGTGGCTGAAAATTGGGCAGGTTTTTCAAAAAAACCGATGTTTCCCTGCACACTCCATTGAAGCTCGGGCACCCGGACCTCGTTCTTTTCCCGGTCCACCCCTTTGACCGTGAAGGTCTGTGTCCGGCCGGATTTCACTGTGACCGGGTTGGGATCTATAAAGAGCTGGGCCGGATCGCCGGGCACGACCTCTATATCCCGGGAGGCTACGATGCCTTCCTGATAGGCCTCGACCGAACCTTTGCCGACCTTCCTGGGTGTGAATTTGCCTGTTTCCCTGTCTATATTCCCGATATGGGTGGTCACGGCCCAGTTGGGGCTGATTTCGATCTTATTGCCGCCCGCGTCGAGCCCGGCAGCTTCAAAGTCATAGGTCTTCCCGGCCTTATAAGGCCCATCCGGCGGCTGGATTCGGATGGAATCAAGCTGACCGGGAGTGACGGTCAGTTCGAGACTTGCAGACATGCCGTCCTTCTCGGCCGTTACCGTCCCGGAGCCAGCCTTTTTTGCGGTTATTGAACCGGAGGAGTCGATTGCGGCCAATGATTCAGGCTGCACCGACCAGTCCGGTTCGACCTGGACCTTATTTCCAAAGGAGTCCCGGCCTGTTGCCTCGAGTTGGGCCGTTTTCCCGGAGACCAGTTCCAGGCTCTGCCGATCCAGAACCAGTTCGCTCATTTCTGCAGGGACGATCTCGGCTTCTGCCTGGCCCCGCTTATCTTCGAAAGCGGCGCTTACTACGACCTGCCCGGATTTTCGGGCCTTAAAGGAGCCGTCCTCTTCTAGACTTCCCAGGTCCTGCCCTTCCTCCAGAGACCAGGAAACATCCACCGGCACTTCGTTGCCCTGGGCGTCATAGGCGGTGGCCCTGAATTGTCCGCTTTCGCCGGCATTCAGGGTCATCTTGCCGGGATTGACTTCGATCCTGGCCACATTCCCTGGTTCGACCTGAACCCGGCTCAAACCGGCCACCCCGGACATCTGGCAGCTGACAAAGCCCTGACCCACACTGTGGGCCGTGAACTCCCCGTTTTCGGTGACGGACCCGATGCCGCCGATCACGGTCCAGCTGGGATCGAGCTCGACCGGGTTGCCCTCCTGATCGAAGGCCTTAGCCTTGAAGGTGATCTTCGAGCCAGAGTCCACCTTGGCCTGTTCCGGTTTGACCTCAATGCGCTGCACCGGTCCTGTCTCAACCTTGACCGGAATCTCGGTTCTGGCCTGACCGAGGCTGACGACGATATTCCCGGTTCCCGATTTATGGGCCTTGAACCGGTTGTCCGCAAGCACGGAGCCCAGTTTGTCCTCTACCTGAAAGGAAAAATCAGGGTCTTGGATGCGATTGCCGTTTTGGTCAAAGGCCAGCAGTTCGAGTTGGGTGCTGTCGCCCGCGGTCAGTTCGAGGGGTTTCTGGTTTTCGACCTTGATTTCAGAGGCTTGTCCGGGAATTACCTCGAGGGTCACGGATGATTCGACCCCCTGCGATTTTGCGGTTATGGACAATGTCCCCGCTTTTTTGGCGGTGAAGTTGCCCTGCTCGTCTATTTCGCCGGCTTCTTCGGGCCGGACCGACCAGCTCGGCTTGACCTCAACCTGGTTCTTCCCGGGGTCGGTTCCTTTGGCCTGCAAAGCGATTGTCGTTCCAGAGGCCACATTCTGCCTGGGGGTGATAATGCTGATCCGGGACAAGGGGCCTTTGTTGACCTCCAGGGGCAGTTTCTGGGCGATGTCGTTGGCCACCGCCGTGAGATAGCCCTGACCGGTTTTCTGGGCCACAAAGAGGTTGTCTTCGTTGACGTATCCCAGGTCCTCGGGATGGACCTTCCAGACCACGTCCGCGGGTATCACGTTTCCGAATCTGTCTTCACTGACCGCCTCCAGCTTCTGGGTCTCACCGGCCTTGAGGCTCAAAGCGGCCGGGGTGACGTTGTTGTAGGCGATCTCTCCCGGAGCTACGGAGACTTCTGCCCGGGCCCTGATGTTTTTGACCCCGGCCGTTATCTGCCATGTTCCGGACTTTACCGCTTTGAAGATTCCGTTTTTGGAGATGGAGCCGATTGATTCGCTTTCCAGACTCCAATCGACCGCGGTATTGATTTCGTTTCCGAACTTATCAAAGACCGTGGCCTGAAAGGCCCGTTTTTCACCGGCAGCCAGGCTGGCCTTTTCAGGGTCGATCTCGATTCTGACCGGTTCGCCGGGCTTGACCTGAACCGTGTTTTCGACCCGCAGGACGGTTTCAGTTCTGATGTCGATAATCTCGGCGCTTATGGTTCCCTTCCCGGTCTTTTTCGCGGTCAGGATCCCCTGGCTGTCCACTGTTCCCAGGTCGGACGGGGAGAGTGTCCAGGCTGCCCTGGAGGGGACGGTGTTCCCCAGGGCATCCAGGCCGTAAACGATAAACTCTTCCAATTCACCTGCCTTCAGGGTCACCGGGGCCTTTGGTTCCAGGACTGCTTCCACCATTTTCCCGGGAATCACGGCCAGAGAGGTGCTGGTCTCGATTTCACCCTGTTTGGCCGTCAGGACCGTATTGCCCGCATCTTTCGCGGTGAAGGTCCCGTCAGCGGCCAGCTTTCCCAGTTTATCCCGGAGCTTAAGGGATGGATCGACCTCAACCGGGTTGTCGAAGCGATCAAATCCCTTGACTTCGAATTTGACTTCATTGCCGGCCTCGAGCGAGGGATTGGCCGGAAGGATCTGCAGCCGATGCAGCTCAGCCGGAGAGACCTCTATCTGCAATGATTCCAAAATGTTGCCTTTCTGGGCTCTGACTTCTCCCTGGCCGCTCTGGTAGACCGTGAGCAGGGATTCTTTCTTGTCGATCCTTCCCAGGGCATTATCCAGGCTCCAGACAGGTTCGACCGTTACGGGATTGCCGAAGGCGTCAAAGCCCTGGGCCTTCAGGTCCAGTTCCTCACCGGCAGTCAGTTTTGTTTTTTCGAGGTCGAGTTTGATATCTGCCAGGAATCCGGGGTCGACTTCGACCGGAATGGAGGCGGTCACATCATTTGCTTTGGCGGTGATGGTCCCGGTTCCGGCTTTTCTGGCCACGAAAAGGCCGTCCTGGTCGATGTTCCCCAGATCGTCACTCAGAGACCAGGAGGGCTCGACCGGCAGAGTATAACCATGGCTGTTCCGGCCGGTAGCTTTCATGTATGCGCTCTGTCCCGCCTGCAGAGTAACTTTTTCCGGGTGAAGCTTTATCTCGGCCAGTTCTCCGGGGACGATGGTAAAAGGCCGCCCCTGGGTCAGGTCCTTGTAATCCGCCACAAGCACGGCCTCTCCTGTGGCCAGCATCTTGACCCGGCCGTCCTCCATCAGTTTGGCCTTGTTTCCGCTCAAAGACCATTTGACTTCCAGGGGGCGGCTGTTGCCGTACCGGTCGAAGCCCTGGGCCTGGAAGTCGACTTCTTCATTGACTTCGAAGGTCTCTTGTTTGGGGCTGATGACCAGCTTTGTTATCCTGGTTGCCTCGAGGACCAGTTCTTTCCTAGCAGGTCCGGATTTCAAGAGGACCGTGTTCGGGCCGGGTTCCGGGGTAAGGGTGATTTCAAAGGAGAACCCGCCCTGTTCGTCTGCCTCCAGGCTCTCGGTGGAAAGCTCTGTTCCATCAGTCATCGCGGAGAGAGTGACCGTGTTGAATCCGGCCGGATCGCCGTCAGCGGTCAGGAGATTGCCGGTAACCGATATACTGCTGCCGGGAAGGGCTTTTTCCTTTTCAGGCTCGAGGCTGATCGAGGCCGCTTCCTCGGGCTCGATCGTGACTTGCGCCTGACCGGAAACGTCTCCGGAAGCGGCCTTGACAATCACCTTTCCCGGTTTCTTTGCCGTGAAGACCCCGGAGCTGTCTATGGAACCTCTGTCTGCGGGATCCAGAGACCAATTGATCTCTGCTTCAGGCATGGGTTCGTTTTCTTCAGACAGAGCTTCGGCTTTGAATTCGATGGTCTCGCCGATCGTCACGGTTTTCTCCGCAGGACTGACGGCTATCTTGTCGAGCTCCGGTTCTCCTCCGCAACCGCTGAGCAGGGTAAATGAGAACAAAAACAGGATAAGCAGCGTCGGACCGTAGACAACAGAGCGTTTCATGTTCATAAACCTTCCTCCTGAATACTTCTGGTTGAGTGATCGGGCCTCGGCCCTGGAATTTTAGATTGATAAACGAGAATAATTGACAAACAAGAATATTATGATGCCGAAGGTAGAAAAAACAAAGAGTTACCAAAACAAAATCCGGATGCAGTCGCCCAAAAACAGTCTAATTCTTGAATTTGACTTAATTTTTGTCTGAAAAATATTAATCAATATGACCATACACAACTGGAAAAATCAAGTGCAAATTTTTGCTTTGGATTTGCTAAGATTGGAAAAAACTTTTAAAGTCTGTCCTTGTGGCGGAGGACATGTTTTTTTCGAAACCGAATAAAAGCCCGCTCCCGGGAAAGAGAAGCATCCCGCCAGAACCCCCGCCGTATCATTTCAAGTAAAAGGAGTTTGGCCCCCTTATGGACAGGCGCATACTGTTGACCCTGCTCCTGGCGGTTTTTATCGCTCTGATCGGCATCGGCATCATCGCCCCGGTGATGCCCCTCTATGCCACCGAGCTGGGTGCCACCGGCCTGAGCCTGGGGCTTATTGTAGCCGGGTTTTCCCTGAGCCGCGGCCTGGTGCAGCCGCTGGTCGGCGGGTATGCAGACCGTTACGGGAAAAAACGCTTTCTGGTCTGCGGCCTGCTGGTCTACGCCGTGGTCGGGACTCTCTTCACCTCGGCCGAGACAGTGGGCCATCTCATCCTGATACGTATCCTGCACGGCATCGGCTCGGCCATGATCGTTCCCATCGCCATGGCCTATATCGGGGAAATGGCCCCCAGGGGGCAGGAAGGCAAATACATGGGACAGTTGAATATCGCCCTTTTTTCAGGCATTGGCGGCGGTCCGGTTATCGGGGGTGTGTTTCTGGATATCTGGGGGATGAACTCGGCCTTCTACGCCATGGCCGCATTAAGCGGTCTGTCTCTGGGGCTGGTCCTTTTCTTTTTGCCGCCCAAAAATTCCGACCAGCAGTCGGAAAGCCGGGAATCCTTACCAGCCACCTTTCTGGCCATGAGCCGCAGCATAAGGGTCATGGGCATCCTGCTCTCCAGGATGGCCACCATGCTGATCATGGTGCCGACCATGGCTTTTCTGCCCCTGCTCATGACCGAATTCATGGAGGCTTCCGGAACCAGGATCGGGATCGTCGTGGCCAGCAGAACCCTGATCAATGCCGTCCTGCAGACGCCTTTCGGCAGATGGGTGGACACCGGCAGGAAGGCGAACCTCCTTCTGGCCGGCAGCTGCCTCATCAGCCTGACCATGTTTCTGGTCCCTCTGGCCGGAGGTTTCCCCCAGCTCGTTTTTTTGTTCATGTTCATGGGGGTGGGGGAAGCCGTTGTCTGGCCTGCCCTCGGAGCCATGGCTGCGGAAGAAGGGCGGACCTTCGGACAGGGGGCCATGATGGGGGTCTTCAATCTGGCCATGAGTGTCGGTGTCTTTTTCGGGGCCCTCGGGGCCGGAATGATGATGGATCTCTTCGGACTGGCCTGGGTTTTCTACCTGATCGCCGTCTTTCTCCTTATCACCAGTCTTCTGGCAAAGGCCATGATCGGCGGCGGACCCCGGGCAGTCGACGGGCTGAAGACATGAAAGCCAAGGTTGACCAAAAACGAACGAATTCAAGAGGCTCTATTCAAGAGGGATTTTTTCACAGGCTGATAGTCTGAAGGTTATGGCGGGGGGGACTGCAGTTTTTTCTTGGCCCGGTATCTCCAGACATAGATCAGGGAAACCAGGACCGCCAGGACCAGCAGGAGGGCAATGTTCAATTCCCTGGCCGCTCCGCCCAGGATCACGATCGGCACCCCAAGGGCGGCATTGATGAGACTGCCGAGGATGAGAATGACAGGGAAGGACACCCCGGACAGGGAGAAGAGGTAGTTCTTCAGGGCATAGGGCAGCCCGGGCACGGCCATGAACAAAAAACTGAACCAGATCTGCCTGCCTTCCGGAATCCTGGGAACGCTGAAGCCCCGTTTTTTGGCAAGGCCCTCTATCCAGGGGCGGACGAAGGAATTGGCGATGGCGAATGAGGCCAGAAGATGGATCGGCATGCCGGCAGACATGATCAACACGCCGTAGAGGGAACCGAAGCGAATCCCCAGAAGCACCAGGAAAATGCTGAGAGGAAAACCCAGTATGGGGAGAATGACATACAGGACCATGAATAGTGCAGGGTGGGTATTCTTGTTGAGGAACTCGGGAATGGCCCGGAATGCGTCTTTTTCCAGTAAGAGATAAAGCGCAGCGGCGAGACATAACCCCAAGATCGTGATCAGGGCCAGGGCCGGAATTTTTTTTCGAAACAGCATATTCACGGTAAAAAATACCCTGTCTTCAGGGAGCCTGTCAACACAGCCAGGAGAAAGAGGAGAAAGATGAATTTCTGCGACGCCCATGTCCACGCCCTGTGGGCCAATGAAATGAACAGGAACCAAGAGGCCTGGAGGTCACTGCTGAGCCGGGGACTCGAGTCCGCGGCTCTGATCGTTATGGGTCACCATCTCATGGATCCCAAGCGCTGCCTGCAGCTTATTCCCAGCGAGTACCACCAGGCCGTGGATCCGGATTTTTTCAGGTGCAAGCCCCTCTCCCTGCAGGTAATCCGGCAAAAAGTGCAGGTGCCGGCCCCCATTTTCTACCTGGACAGCCGTTATCTCACACCGGATACGGCTGATCTGAAAAGATTTGCTCTGGCCGGCTACCAGGGATTGAAGCTGTTGTACGTTCCTGAGGAAGACCGGGCCAACGGGATGGTCGGCTGGGACAATCTCTTCGGCCGGGGGAAAAAGGAGTCCGAAGAACTGACAGCTTCTCTGGTCGAGCAGGCAGCAGCTCTGGGCTGGCCGGTCATCCTCCATGCCGACTTGAACCGCTACCTCGACTTTGTGACCGCCCTGCTGCAATCAAGCCCCAAGACACCCTTTCTCATCCCCCATTTCGGGTTCACCAGAAAACGCATGGCCGGACTGCTGGAGCGTTTCCCCCAGTGCTTCACCGACTTTTCGTCTCTTCTGCCTTTTATGCTGGAAAAGCCGAAGGCCTACAAGGAGTTTATTCTCACCCATCAGGACAGGGTCCTTTTCGGCACTGACGCCACCCTGGGCTGGCCGCAAATGGTCGAAGAATACCTGAGTTTCACCAGTTCCCTTCTCCAGGGGAAGCCGGCCCTGCAAAAGGTCCTCAGCGGCAACTACAAGCGGATTCACAAGCCATAGATTCGAAGCCGGGCCGCAAGAAGCGTATCTCTGCAGAATGTCCGGAAAGGGATCGGTTTTTGTCATTTTTTGATTGATTTCAGTCTCTGGCAATAAAATGATGGTCAATCGGCACTGGTTCATCATTGCCTTATTGCCTTTTGAAGTAGGGCGGAGTTATAATGTCTGCGGTTTTTCGGCTCTGGCCTGCCTGCTGGAAGTCTTGCCCGGCTGCCGGTCTGAGCTCTTGCATTACGAGATGTGGCATGAAGAGCCCACCAGGTCCGCGGTTGCTTTCGCGGCCCTGAATTTTCAGGATAACGCTCAGGGCTTGCAAGGAGCTCGGGATAATGTAACAATTCAAGAGTAATTTTTTGGCCATAGACCCTTGCCGGGGAAATGAAATAAGGAGTCAATACCCATGACCAACCAGGCCCTTTGTATTTCCAGATCAATGTACGACGCGGTTATTTTCGATCTTGACGGGGTCGTGACCCAGACAGCCAGAGTCCATGCCCGGAGCTGGAAGAAACTCTTCGATGACTATCTGCAGAGGAAGTCCCCGGACGGAACCTTTCAGCCTTTCAGCCTGGACAATGATTATTTGAACTACGTGGACGGCAAACCCCGCTATCAGGGAGTCATAAGCTTCCTTGAATCAAGGGGGATCTCGCTGCCCTTCGGAAACGTGGACGATCCTCCCGGTTTCGAAACCGTGTGCGGCCTGGGAAACAAGAAAAATGAATTCTTTCGCAGGCAGCTCAAGGAAAGGGGGGTGGACGTCTTTGATTCGAGTCTCGATTTCATTTTCAAGCTCAGGAGCAGAGGCTTCAAGACTGCGGTGGTCTCCTCCAGCAAGAACTGCAGGCTGGTCCTGGAAGCAGCCAATTTGATCCAGTTTTTCGACTTCAGGGTGGATGGAATAGACATCGAGCACCTTGACCTCAAAGGAAAGCCCGAACCCGATGCCTTTTTGGAAGCGACGCGGATGCTTGCCATCGATCCCGGCAGGTGTGTCCTGCTGGAGGACGCCCTCTCCGGGGTTCAGGCCGGCAAAAAGGGGGAGTTCGGCCTGGTGGTCGGGGTCAACCGGGAAAATATCGGCGAAGAGCTGCTTCAAGCCGGAGCCGACGTCGTGGTCGAAAGCCTTTCCGAGCTGGATCTCGAAGATGATCTCCTCCATCTGCCCCATGGTTTGATCTTTTTCGAGGAGATCCGGCGACAGATACAGGATAAGCGAGTCGCGGTCTTTCTGGATTATGACGGGACCTTGACCCCCATTGTATCCCGTCCCGAGGAGGCCGTTCTCTCCCAGGACATGCAAAGGACCCTGATCGACCTGGCTGAGAAATGTACAGTGGCCATCATCAGCGGCAGAGGCCTGGCCGATGTCAGGGGGCTGGTGGGCATTGAGAATGTCTATTATGCCGGGAGCCACGGTTTTGAAATCCAGGGGCCGGGCGATCTCAAAATGGAGTTGGAGGCCGCCAGAGAACTGCTCCCGATTCTGGACGAGGTCGAAAATGACCTCCAGAACAGTCTCCGGTCCATCGACGGATCTTTGGTGGAACGGAAAAAGTTTTCCATAGCCGTGCATTACCGGAATGTGGCCCTGGAGGATAATGCGCAGGTCGAGACAATAGTGGACGAAGTCCTGTCACGGAATCCGAAGCTCAACAAGGGAACCGGAAAAAAGGTCTTTGAGCTGAAGCCGAAAATCAACTGGCATAAAGGCCGGGCTCTTCGCTGGCTTCTGGAGAAGCTGGATCTCGATCAGTACGGGGTCATGCCGATCTTTATCGGGGATGATGTCACTGATGAGGACGGTTTCAGCGCCTTACCCAGAAAGGGCGTCACCCTGCTGGTGGGAGACGAGTCACGCAAAACCGCTGCCAAATACAGGCTGGAATCCGTAAGCGAGGTCCAGGACTTTCTCTATATGCTTCAGGTCTTTCTCCGGAACTGGAAGACCTGGTCACTGGCCTACAGCAGTTTTGAACCGGAACAGGAGGGTTTGCGAGAGGCGCTCTGCACCCTGGGCAACGGTTACTTCGCCACCCGGGGGGCTGCTCCGGAAGCAAAGGCGGACGGGATTCATTATCCCGGGACCTATCTGGCCGGTGGCTACAACCGTCTTCAGAGCCGCATTGCGGACAGGATCATCGAAAACGAAGATCTGGTCAATATGCCCAACTGGCTCTGTCTGAGCTTTCGTTTTCCAGGGGAAGACTGGTTTTCGCTGGATGCAGTCGACATACTCTCTTTTCGCCAGGAACTGGATATCAAGAACGGAGTCCTGCATCGCACCATCCGGTTTCAGGATGAAAGCGGCCGGGAGACGAAACTCTTTCAGAGGCGTCTGGTCTGTATGGACCGGATGCATCTGGCGGCTTTGGAGACGGGCATTATTCCGGTCAACTGGTCGGGAGAGATCGAGATCAGGTCGGCTCTGGACGGACAGGTCGCCAATTTGAATGTCAAGCGCTATCAGTCCCTGAACCACCACCACCTGGAACCGGATACGACCACTCAGATCGATGAGCACACCATCGGTCTCCGGGTCAGGACCAGCCAGTCGCATATCGTGGTGGCCCAGGTTGCGCGAACGGAGGTTTTCGAAAAGCGCAAACCCTTGCCCATCGAACGGAGTTGCCTTCAGGAACCGGGGTATATCGCCCAGGACTTTCGGGTCAGCCTCGATCAGGGCCTCGGCTTGACCATCGAAAAAGTGATGGCCATGTACACCTCCCGGGATTACACCATCAGCGAACCTTTGCTGAATGCCGCCAACAGAGTAGCCAAGACCGAACGCTTTGCGGCCCTGTTCAGAAACCACATCACGGCCTGGAATCATTTGTGGCGGAAATTCGCCGTGGAAGTGGAGCTCAATCTGGATGAAGCAACGAACGGTCGGGGCAATGTCTTTGATCACTACCATTATGTGCAGCGGACACTGCACCTGTACTGTTTCCATATCCTGCAGTCCGCCTCCATGCACTCCATGGATATCGACGTGGGCATGCCGGCCAGGGGCTGGCACGGCGAGGGCTACCGGGGACATATCTTCTGGGATGAGCTGATCATCTTTCCCTATCTGAATTACCGTGCTCCCCAGATCACGAGGACTCTGCTCATGTACCGCTACCGCAGGCTGAACCGGGCCAGGGAGCTGGCCAGGGAGATCGGCTGCAAAGGGGCGATGTATCCCTGGCAGAGCGGCAGCACCGGCCGGGAAGAGACCCAGCAGATGCACCTGAACCCGAAGTCCGGCCG